>CAZILR010000716.1:0-2302 GCA_964539995.1 uncultured Planctomyces sp. | reverse complement strand
GCTGCTGCCCTTCCGGCGCGCAGCCCTCTGCACGGCAGCCGCTCCATCGCCTGATTGTACAAGCCGAGATCGACTCCGGCCGATTGGTAAGTGAACGAGGTCATGCGCGAAATGTAGCGAGCCGCCGCGTCGCGCGACAGGATGCTCCGTGGGGCAGGTTTCCAACCTGCCAGAATTCAGAGGCCGATTGAAAACCTGCCCCACGAAAAACAAAACAGCCCGGAGACCAAGTCGGTCAACGGGCTGTGCGTGTTGTGAAATCTTGTCAGTGATTACGGAATGCTGGCGATCAGGGCGTCGAAGTTCGCGTCCGAGAAGAGCGCTGAGAAATCGCCGGTCGTGTCGCCCGTTGTGCTTTGGAAGGTGTTCGCACCGGCACCACCGTCGAGACTGTCGGTTCCGCCCTGGCCGGTGAGCGTGTCGTTGTCGTCCTCGCCTCGCAGCACGTCGTTGCCGTTCCCACCGAGAAGGCTGTCAGCTCCGGTGCCGCCCAGGATCGAATCGTTGCCATCGTTGCCGTTGAGCGTGTCGTTGCCAGCACCGCCGCGGATGGCGTCATTCCCCAGGCCGCCGAGGATGTTGTCCTTGTCGTCACCACCGTCGATCACGTCATGGCCATCTCCGCCGTCGATCGTGTCATTGCCCGCTTCGCCGAACAGGAAGTCGTTGCCTCCTTGGCCCTTGATGCTGTCGTTGCCGTCGTCGCCGTGGATGATGTCATCGCGGTTGGCCAACGCGGACGAGGGAGCCGTGCCAACGGTCGTGCCACCGGCTCCGCCATCGAGCGTATCGTTGCCGTCACCGCCGCGGATCGTGTCTTTGCCGCCGGTGCCACCGTTGATCGAGTCGTTGCCGGAGCCGCCCACCAGCGAGTCGTTGCCGGCTCCACCGGTCAGCGTCACTGGACCAGAGGTAAAGGCACTTGCGTTGATCGAAGAATTCGCCGCAGCGCTGGTCAGCTTGGCCGCTTCGATGACCACCAGGACGTCGGAACCAACACCCGCCAGCGTCACGTTGGTCAGGGTGAAGTTCACCGCTCCCGTTTCCACCAGAGTGTCGGTGCCGTTGCCGCCGTCGAGCGAATCGTTGCCCAGGCCACCGGTTAGTTGATCGTTGCCGTCTTCGCCCAGCAGCGTGTCGTTGGCACTGCCGCCGGTGAGGATGTCGTTGCCGGCACCACCCAACATGCTGACCGCTCCGGTGTATCCGGTTGCGTTCATGGTGTTGTTGCCGGTGCCGCCGGTGAGCACGACCAGTTCGAAGCCAGCGACCTTGTCGGTACCGACGCCGGTCAACTGCGTGGCCGTCAGCACGAAGTTGACGTTTCCGCTGGCGAGCATCTGATCGGTCCCCGTGCCGCCGTCGAGCGAATCGTTGCCCAGGTCGCCGACGATCGTGTCGTTACCGACGCCGCCGAGAATCGTGTCGTCGTTGAGCTGGCCGTTCAGATCATCGTGGCCGTCACCGCCGTCGAGCGAGTCGTTGCCGTCGCCGCCACGGATCGTGTCGTCACCGGCGTTGCCGCGAATCGTGTCGAGGCCCGCTTGACCGTCGAGCGAATCTCCGAAGCTGCCGCCGACCAGCGTGTCGTTGCCGGAACCACCGAAGAGTGTCACGCTGCCGGACGTGAAGCCACCCGCGTTCAGCGTGTTGTTGCCCGTGCCGCCAGTGAGGATGACTCGTTCGATCGCCGACAACACGTCGGTTCCCAAACCAATCAGCGACGTTGACGTCAGCGTCATGTTGACGTTGCCCGATTCGTTCAGCAGGTCGCTGCCCGCGCCACCCAGGAACTGGTCGTTGCCGGCTCCACCGACGAACGTGTCGTCGTCGTCGCCGCCATCGAGCGTGTCGTTCCCCGCTCCGCCATTCAGCGAATCGAAGCCCAATCCACCGTTCAGCAGATCGTTGCCGCCGCCACCCGTCAGGATGTCGTCGCCGTCGGAGCCATCCAGTGTCGCACTGCCGCCGAAGGAACTCGCGTTGAAGGTGTCGTTCCCCGATCCACCCACCAGCGACGCACCTTCAAACCCGGTGTGCGTGTCCGAACCGAGTCCCGCCAGCGTGGTCGAGGTCAGCGTGACCGTGCCGTTCAAATCGGTTTCGATCAGCACATCGCTGACGCCGGAACCACCTGACAACACGTCGTTGCCCGCGCCGCCGGAGACCGAGTCCGCGTTGCCGTTGCCGCCATCGACGGTGTCGTTGCCGCTTCCGCCGCTGAGCGAATCGGCTCCGTCACCGCCGCTGAGCGAATCGGCTCCGGCACCACCGAGCAGCGTGTCGTTGCCGCCGTTGCCAA
>CAZILR010000715.1:0-3432 GCA_964539995.1 uncultured Planctomyces sp. | reverse complement strand
CCGAGCGAGATTGAGCTGTAAAGGCGTGTCTTCGGGGTTCGAGTATTCGATCCCTTCTTCCCACACGACCGAATCCGGAACCGGCGGCGCGGCGAACAACGAAGCACTCCACAAGACGATCAACGCGGCGGGCAACAACTTGATCATGGCAACTCCTGAGTAGGTTGGGATTCCATCCCGACCGGCCGGGATGGAATCCCAACCTACGGGGAATGTGGTGTTCGTTGTGGCGGGGCATGGTATCCTGCCGCACTGACGAAACCACTCGTCGCGAGAAAGGAACCGACATGCGGGCTTGGCTGATCTTGCTGACGTTCGCGAGCACGCTCAACGCGGCGCTCGCGGACGAGCGTGCGCCGGCGATTGGCGACGTGATCGGCGAACTGCGGTTCAAGGACATTCGCGGCTTGCAGCGGTCGCTGGCGGACCTCGGCAAGAAACGAGCCTACGTCCTGATCTTCACGACCACGCACTGCCCGCTGGTTAAACGGACGCTGCCGAAGCTGATAGAACTCGACACGAAGTTCGGCTCGCAGGACGTGCAGTTTGTGGCAGTCAATGTCGGAGCGGACGACACGATCCGCGACATGGCGGCGCAGGCGATCGAGTTCGAATGCTCGTTTCCGTTCGTGAAGGACACCGACTTATCGTGCGTGAAGCGGTTGGGGATCGAGCGGACTCCCGAAGTCGCAGTACTCGACGCCGAGAAACGACTCGTGTATCGCGGCCGAGTTGATGATCAGTTGCGGCTCGGTGGTTCGCGGCCGGAGCCAACTCGGCGGGATCTGGAAGAAGCGCTGCGCGAATTGCTCGACGGTAAGCCGATCTCGGTCTCGACGACGACGGTCGATGGCTGCGCGATCACAGCTCCGGAACCGGTTGATCTCAAATCGCCCGCGCCGACGTTTCACAAAGAGGTCGCTCCGATCCTGAATCGGCGGTGCGTGAATTGTCACCGGCCGGGGACGGCGGCTCCGTTTGCTTTGCTCGAATACAAAGACGCCTCCGCCAACGCCGAGATGATCGCGGAGGTCGTCACCGATCAGCGCATGCCACCGTGGTACGCGAATCCGAAGCATGGCAAGTTTCAGAACGACCCGTCGCTGACGCGTGAAGAACGTGACACGCTCGTCCGCTGGGTTCGCACCGGTCGAGCCGCCGGCGATTCGAACGATGCTCCGCCCGCACCGAAGTACGATGACTCCAAGTGGCGCATCGGCGAGCCGGACCTCGTCGTGTCCATGCTGTTGGAGGATTCGATTCCGGCGACCGGATATGTGCCGTATCGACACGTTCTTCTGCCGCACGTCTTCCTCGCCGATACTTGGCTGGAGTCGGTCGAAATTCGACCGGACAACCCGGCGGTCGTGCATCACTGCAACATGGCCTATGTGACTCAGAAAGGAGTCGGCATCGAGACGTTCATCACGGGGCATGTTCCGGGCGGGCAGCCGCTCGATCTCGGCCGCTTCAAGAATGGCGTGGCGTATTTCATTCCGCAGTTCGCGGGACTCGGTTTGCAAATTCACTACACGACCACCGGCAAGCCAGAGAAGTGCCGCATCTCGGTCGGCCTGCGGTTCCCTCGGCGAGTCGTCGAGAAGCGTCTGCATCACTTCTTGCTCGACCCGCATCGGATTCGCATCACGCCGGGTGACGGAGCCTACGCGATGCGTTCCGCACGGACGCTCGACCACGACATCACGCTGCTGGGGCTGTTCACGCACATGCACGTCCGCGGCAAGGACATGACCTTTTTCGCCGACGTCCCCGGCCAGCCGCGCGAAACGCTGCTGCAAATTCCGAACTACAACTTTGAATGGCAGCTCGGCTACGAAATCGAACCGGGCACGAAGCGGTTCCCGAAAGGAACAAAGGTCGAAGCGATCGCCCACTACGACAACTCGGCTTTCAATCCGTTCAATCCCGATCCGAAGCGCACTGTGCCCTACGGCCAGCAGTCCTACGATGAGATGTTCAACGGCTACGTCTTCTACGTCGTCGATGACGAAATGCTGAACATCACGGTCGATCCAAAGACGGGACGGGTGAGGCAATGACGAGTTGAGAATTACGAATTGTGCGGGTCGCGATTCGTCATTCGTAATTCGTAATTCGTAATTCGTAATCCTTCAGCGTGTCCCACAGCTCGCGAAACTTTTGCGAGAACAGCCGCACGGCGATTTCCGGGACTTCGATCTGCGGGTGCCACATCTTTTCCCATTCGAGGCTGTACCAACCGGAGTAGCCGTCAGCCAGTAATCGTTGCAGGCACTCGCGAGCGGGAAACTCGCCACCGCCGAAGAGAGCGTAGTCCGCATGTTGATGTCCGGTGTTCGTCGCGTGAGCCAGCTTCGCGGCTTCCGCGACTTGTGCGGCGACTTCGGGAGAGACTTCCTGTTGCAGATGCGTCGGCCGGGTGACGGAATCTTTCCAGTGCGTGTGCCGAGTCCATTTCTTCAGCCGATCCCACGTCTCGGCGATCGGTTCGCTGTGGAACCGCCACGGATGATGGGTGTCCCAGAGGACTCCGACAGCGGGACAAGTGACACGACTCACCAGCGCGGCCATTTTGTCGCTGCGGCAAAAGTCGCCGTGAGTCTCGATCAAGATGTCGATGCCGAACGCCGCCGCGTACTCGCCGAGTTGTTGCAAACCGGAGGCGATCCAGTCGAGTTGCGGTGTCTCTTCGCGGTCGGGAGTCAGCTTGTCACCAAAGACGCGAATGAAACTCGCACCGAGCTCTTTCGCGAGATCGCAGTACGCTCGACCTGCAGCGAGTTGCGACTCTCGAACAGACTTTTCCGTCTCTTCAAAACGGACGGAGGACGCCAGTCCGCACACTCGGAAACCGGCGTCGGCCAGTTGCCGCTTTCGAGAGGCGAACTGCGGCGGACGAAACTCCGGCCGCTTGAGCAAGTCGGTTTCCCGCTCGATCAATCGAATCTCAACACCGTCGTAGCCGTATTCGACGCCGCGAGTCACGATCTCATCAAAGCTCCAATCGGGACACCCCAAAGTCGAAAACGCCAACCGTGGCTGGCTGTGGCTTTTCGTCTCGTCTGACATGGTTGCTGGCCTTTCTCGAACCCGCTAGAAGTTCGCGCGATTCGTCATTTCTCTGCGTACTCCGCGCCTCTGTGTGACAACTGCTTTCACGCAGAGGCGCGGAGCACGCAGAGGAGAAACAGAAAATCGCAACAACGCAACCAAGACAGAAGAAAGAAGAAACATGACCGCTCCGATTCGTGTCGCTGTGACGGGTGCCGCTGGCCAGATTGGGTACGCCATGATTTTCCGCATCGCGTCGGGCGAGGTCTTTGGACCGAACCAACCGGTGATTCTGCACCTCGTCGAAGTGCCGCCGGTCCTGCCGGCTCTGACCGGCGTTCACATGGAACTGGACGACTGCGCGTTCCCAACGCTGGCCGG
>CAZILR010000714.1:0-3434 GCA_964539995.1 uncultured Planctomyces sp. | reverse complement strand
GGCAAGTTGCCGCGCCGAGCGTCCTCCAGTCCTTTGATCGTGGCGAGGTGACCGCTCAGTTCGGATTGCTTCCAGACGGCGGCCATGAGCACTTCACTGAGCTTCTCGCGGCCTTTGACCAGATCGCAGGATTGCGAGAGGACGATGAGATCACGCTCTTCCCATTGCAGCTTCCAGCGGCCATCAGCGGTTTCTGTCTCAGCGGCAACCGAGATCGGGCAACCTTCGATGATGTCGCCTTGCTCAAGTTCATCACCTTCGACGAGGTCATACCACGGATACCGCTCGGTCATGAGGCTTTCCTCGCGTGCGGATCATCCAATGGGATCGGTCGTCCACGGCCGACAAATTCCACATCGGCTTCGACGACGCCAGAGGGTCGCGTAGGAGGAGTCTCGATACAGAAATCCCAATCGAGCAACTCTGGAACATCCCCGTCGATTTCCGTAACGCTCTTGTTCGGCTTGGTCTGTGGGCCATTGGACGATGAAGGTGACATCGGGCTGTCTCACAGAAATAGGGTTCGCGGAAATGGGAGATGGCTGGAGACCGTCACGTTGGCGAAGCGATCTTTAGCTGGGAATCGCCCAATTCGACAAGCGGATTTTCATTTTTGCGGGCAAAGCTCGATGTCTTCGGGAGAAACCAAGCTCAGCCGCCCACCCGTTGCAGGGCTTGCCACAGCCAATCGGGGGCGAAGAACAACGCGATGCTGGCGACCGCGCAGAGCGAGACGCCGACGAAGGCGGGAACTCCGGTCGTGCGGCGCGAGTCGTCGCGGCTGGGTTGCAGGTACATCACTCCGATCAGGCGGAGGTAGTACCACGCGGCGATGGCGGCGTTGATGGCGAGGCAGATGGCCAAGCGGCGGCCGAGGTCGGTGCCGTGGTTCCAGGCGGAGAGGAACAGCGTCAGCTTGCCGAGGAAGCCGGCGGTCGGCGGCAGGCCGGTCAGGCCGAAGAGAAGGACGGCGGCGAGGAATGCTCCGGCGGGATGCGTCTTGCTCAGGCCGGCGAGGTCGTCGCTGGTTTCCAGCGGACGTTCGGGACGCGAGAGACTGGCAATCAGCGCGAATACACCGAGCGTCGTGACGCCGTAAACTCCGAGATAGAAGAGCAAGGCGGGGAGGCCGCCGATGGAGCCCGCCGAGGCTGCGGTTGCATCGTCGTTGATCTGCGGCACGCTGACGGCGACGCTCAGGCCGACCAGCATGTAGCCGGCGTGAGCGATGCTCGAATAGGCCAGCAGCCGGCGCACGTTCTTTTGCAGCAGGGCCAGCAAATTGCCGACGAACATCGTGGCGATCGACAGCAGGAACAGCACGTCGCCGCTCTTGGCCGCGAGGCTCCAGTAGCCCAAGTGAGTCGCGGCCTCGACGCTCGGCTGGCCCAGGATGCGGATGAGGGCGATGAAGCCGGCAACTTTGGGGAGGAAGCTCAACAGCGCGGCGGCCGAGGTTGCCGTCCCTTGGAAGACGTCCGGGGCATAAAAATGGAACGGGACCGCCGTGATGCGAAATGCCAAGCCAGAAACGATCGTCACAATGCTGACGAGCAGCATCGCGGGCATGGCGCTGAATTCGTAATTCTTGAAAACGTGATGCAGCGCGGTCAGGTTCGTCGTGCCGGCCACTCCGTACAAGAAGCTGAAGCCGTACAGCACCAGCGCGGAGGAGAAGACGCTCAGCAGGAAATACTTCAGCGTCGCTTCCTGGCCGGAACGGTCTCGGCGGGCGACGTACAGGAACAGATAGGTCGGGATGCTGACCAACTCCAACGCCAGGAACAGCACGACCAGGTCGTTGGCCAGTGCGATCAAGTTGGCTCCAGCGAGAATGAACAGCAGACAGGCGTGCGATTCGGCCGCGTCATTGTCGGTGGTTTGGTTCCAGTTCGTGAGCACGAGCACTGTGCCTGTCACGAGCGTGATGAGCCGCACGAACCAGACGAGCGCGTCCACCTGAAAGGGAGCCAGTTCCGTCGCTTCGATGACCGGTGTCGGCAGGAACGAGCACCAACCGGCGATCAGCAGCGCCAACAGCGACCACACGCCCCAGCGGTGACGGACGCCGCTCGCGGCTTGGCCGGAGTCGCCGATCAGGAATGGTCCCACGGCCAAGTTCACGCACGCCGCCGCCAGCAGAATGATCTCTGGCAGAACCTGACTGACGGCGCTGGTGAGGTGTCCAAACACGAGCAACTCTCCTCAAAACATTAGCGGTCGTTGTGACCGACGTGGACTTCTTTGGCTGGCGTGGCTGGCCGATACAAATTCACGACGCCGCGCACGTCGCTTTCGATGATGTCGAGCACCGGCTTCGGATAGACGCCGATCCACAGGCACAGGGCCATGAGCGGCGCGACCGAGAGCAACTCGCGCATGTTGATGTCGAGGATCGGACCATGTGTCGAAGCGGGTTCTTTGAGAGGTCCGAAGAACCCACGGCGGAGCATGTCGAGCAAGTACCACGCTCCGAGAACCACGCCCGTCGCGCCGATCGCCGAGTAAATCGGGTTCGCTTTGAACATGCCGATCAAGGAGAGCAACTCGCCCACGAAGCCATTCAAGCCGGGTAGCCCCGCACTTGCGAGACAGATGAAAACCATGCAGACGGAGAGCAGCGGCAGACGAGTCGCCAAGCCGCCGAGGTCGCTCAGTTCGCGTGTGTGATAGCGGTCGTAGACCATGCCGACCAACAGGAACAACGCTCCGGTCGAGAGGCCGTGGTTGACCATTTGCATCACGGCTCCGGTGATCCCTTCGGAGTTCAGTGCGAACATTCCCAACATGCAAAAGCCGAGGTGACTGACCGAGCTGTACGCGACCAGCTTTTTGATGTCGCTTTGAGCGAGTGCTCCCAAGGCTCCGAAGACGATGCCGATGACGGCCATTGTTGCGAAGACCGGCACTCCGAATTCTTGGACCGCATCCGGCAAGAGCGGCAGGCAGATCCGCAGGAAGCCGTACACTCCGAGCTTCAACAGGATGCCGGCCAAAAGCACGCTGCCGGCCGTTGGGGCTTCGGTGTGCGCCAGCGGCAGCCAGGTATGAAATGGGAAGAGCGGCACCTTGATCACGAAGCCCGCGCTCAGCGCGAGCAGCAGGCCGATCTGCCAGGAATCCGGCAGGGGATGCTCTTGCAACGCGGCGGCAATGTCGGGAATCGAGAACGGTGTCGCTGTCAGTCCTTCTTGCAGGACTTTCAGAACCAGCGCGACCAAGCCCAGCAACGTGATGACGCTGCCCGCCAGCGTGTAAATGAAGAACCGATAGGCCGCAAACTGCCGCTGCACTCCGCCCCAGATGCCGACGAGGAAGAACAGCGGGATCAGCGTGAACTCGAAGAAGACGTAGAACAGGATCAGGTCGAACGCCACGAACGCTCCGAGCATTCCCGCTTCGAGCACCAGCAGGCAAATGTAGAACTCCGTCGC
>CAZILR010000713.1:0-3436 GCA_964539995.1 uncultured Planctomyces sp. | reverse complement strand
GGTTCTCGCGAGGTCACGACCCCAACGGCACTCAGCAACAACACGACCACCGCGGCAATGATCCAGCCGACGGCGAGTGCTCGCCAGAACCGCAGGCGGTGATACCGATCCGCCACTCGTTCCACTTCCAGCCACAGTCGATCCTGAATCATCGGATGACCTCGCTTCCTGTAGCCCGACCCCTTGTGGGTCGGGTGATTCGATCCTTTGTGGAAACTAAAACGAATCGCGAATCCTCCGACCCACAAGGGGTCGGGCTACGTCTTTTCGACGACGATCTTACGCTCGGCCCTTCCCGCCCACCATGTTTCCAAGACGAGCAATCCCAATGACACGACAATCAGCCAGCGCCAGACTTTTTGTCGGCTTTCGAGTTCCGTGTCTCGTTGCTGTCGGACTCGGTCGATGCGTTGAGAGCGAGTCTGTTCGGTCCCCATGCGGACTCCGCGTTGTTCGAGCTGCTCCAAATCCAGCGGCGCGGTGAGACTCTCGGAGGCGGACAGATTGACCGCGAATCGCGTTTCCGTCGAGCCGACTTTCGCTCGGTAGATGCCCGGCCGATCGGTTTCGGTGAATGACGAGGCATCCGCTGCGAGTCGGACCTCTCGGCCATCGGGCGTTTGCACGACGATCGGTTCCGGCTGCATCGAAGACTGCAACGTCACCGGCTGACCGACTGCCACGCTCTCGGCAACCTCGGTACCGCCGCAGGCCAGATCGAGCAGCGCTCCCACGAGCGGCACGAACTTGCTGGAGAGCGCCAATTGACTGTCCTCTGGCTGCCATCCGCTGGTCAGCGCGAGCACACGACCTTTGCCGATGCTCCGTTCGAGCAGCGCCGGATCGCCGTTGTCGAACCGCGCGACGACCCGCGTGGTCGTCGGCGACTTGAGCGTCACCGGCCGATGCGTCCAAAAATGAATCTTCGTGAAGTCGCTGTACCGTGGGCCGGCGAACGGCGCGAACAGCGGATGCGTGAAGTCGATCTCACCCAACAGCAGATATTTCTCGCTGCGAGACTCCCGTGCCACGGCTGTCTCAACCGTGCGAGCGGCATTCGGCTCGGATGGCACGGCTGAGACAGTCGTGGCACGCGGCAGTTCCACATCGTCGAAGAACGAAGTGAGGGACATCGCCGCCTCGTCACCGTCCGGCACGAACAACAGCACGCCCCCCTGCTCGACGAACTTCGTTAGCGTTGCTCGCAGTTCCTCCGTGACCGGCTGCGAGACGACGATTATCTCCGGAGCGGAATCACCCGGAGCGGTCAGCGGCTTGGTGGCGTCCAGCGGACGCACCTCGACTTGTCGCAGCGGATCGTTCGCGACCGCCATCCGCAAATAAAGTTGAAGCCCTTCGGGATCTTCGGCCGCATCGCGACCGGCATACAGCAGCACTGCATTCAGCTTGTGCGGCGGAACAACGAAGAACGTGTTGTCGAAGTCATGATCGTCCCCTCGCAACACGATGCGATCCGCCTGCAAATTGTCAGTGTCGCGCGGCAAGCGAATGATCCGAGTTTGTCCCGGTGGGACATACACGTCCGTGGAATCCGTACCGCGACCGTCAGGGAGCGGCCGCGCGGAACCTGCGGACGGGCCGCTCCCCGACGGTCGCGGTACGGACGCGGTCTGCCACACGACCGTGAACTGATCGCCGCGTGAGTCGGCGGCGTTGACGACTCGCACCCGCACGTCGGCGAGTTCATTCCCCTCTTCGGCAGGCAGCACCTGCGCGTGGGCGTTCGTCGTGTTCGTCGGTGAGACTCGCAGAGTCACCACCGGCACACGCTCCGGCCACTCGAACGATTGCAGGGCTTCGATCCGGCTGCCGCTTTGAAAATCGCTGATGACGACGATCTGCGGTTCAAGCGGCGACTGCCGCACATCGCTGGCCGTGTCGAGTTCTCCGGCCACCGCCACGAGCGCCGTTCCGAGGTCCGTCGAACCCCAATCGGGTTGCAGTGACTTCAATTGATTGCGAACCACTTGTGGCTTGTCCGAGATCGGCGCGGCTCCTTCCTTCTGAAAATCGATGATGGTTCTCAGCCGGTCGCCGAAGGCGAACAGCGCAACATCGTCTTGCGGGTTCAGTTCATCGAGTTGCTTTTCGGCCGCTTTGATCGCCTGTTGCCAAACATCGCCGCGTTTCATGCTGGCGCTGGTATCGACCAAGATCGCCAGCCGCTTGCCGGTGAGATCTGCGAACGACAACGACGCCGCTTCTCGCAAGAACGGTCGGCAAAACGCGAGGGTCACGAGGGCCAGCGCCGCCAGCCGCAACAACAGCAACAAGATTTGATCGAGACGGCTGCGGCGAGTCAGTCGCGGTGGCGTCGGCGACAGAAACATCAGCGAACTGAATTCCTGCCGTCCACGCGGAGTCCGCCGCACCAAATGCAGGATCAACGGCAGCGAGAGCGCCGTGAGACCAGCCAGGTAGAGGGGAACCAAGACGCCCATCGAAGGCCCAGATGAACGCGGAATACGGAATACGGAATACGGAATTCAGAACGCCGACAGTTATTCTGAATTCCGTATTCCGTATTCACTATTCCGTATTCATTCCCTTTCGTTTTTGTGGACTACTTCAATTTCAAACGACTCTTCGCCGTCGCGCGACCTGCCGACCGCGGCGCATCCGCGAGTTCAGCAAATCGAACAATGCCAAATCGAGCGGCCCGTCGGTGGTCAGATCGTAGACATCGACTCCCAACCCGCTGCACACGCGAGCGAGCGCCTTCGCGTGATCGGTGAAACGCTCTTGATAGCCGGCTCGTGCCGCTTGCGGATCGACGTACAACTCGCGGCCCGATTCCAGATCGAAGAACATCGACTCCTCTTGGAATTGGAAACTCACCTCGGCCGGATCGAGGATGCGGATCACGACGACCTCGTGTCCCTGTGACCGCAGATAGCCGAGTTTCGTCTCCAGCATCTCGACCGGCGCAAGCATGTCCGACAGCAGCACGATCACGCCCCGCTTGCGAGCCGTCCGCGCGACCTGTTCTAACGGCAAGCCGAGGTCAGTGGCCGTGCCAGCCAATTCATGTTCCAAACAAATCATCAACCGATGCAAATGCCCGGTGCGGTAACGTGCCGGCAGGTACTCGCGAATGGCTTGGTCAAATGTGATCAACCCGACCGCGTCCCGTTGTAATGTCAGGAAGTAGGCGATCGTCGCGGCCACCGTCTTGGCGTATTCTGCCTTGTCGTACTCCAACGGTGCCGAGTGAAACCCCATCGAGCGGCTCAAGTCGACCAGCAAGTAGCAACGCAGGTTCGTCTCGTCCTCGAAGCGTTTGAGGTAGAAGCGATCCGAACGAGCGAACAGCCGCCAATCGAGAAACCGCAGATCATCGCCAGGGCTGTATTGTCGGTATTCCGTGAACTCGACCGAGAATCCGTGGTACGGACTCCGGTGCATGCCGCTCCAG
>CAZILR010000712.1:0-3437 GCA_964539995.1 uncultured Planctomyces sp. | reverse complement strand
ACAGTTGATCTACATGTCTGAAAACTTGCGAATGATCAACGACATCTGGGAACGAATTTGGTTCCTGGATGTGCCTGATTTCGAGACGCCTTACCGCACACATGGTGGGGTGATCTAAGCGAGTCTGGGGGGAAGTCTCCCTCTTCCACTTGCTGGCCGTGAGCCTCACTGGCCACTAAATTCCTTGGCGTGAACCCGCTAGAAGTCACGCTTAACCGACTCCGTTTGCGCAACCCGGTCCTGGTCGCTTCAGGAACGTTCGGGTACGCGCGGGAAATGCAGTCGTTCGCCGAGTTCGCTCGTCTCGGTGGCATTGTTCCCAAGACGGTCACGCCATTGCCTCGCATGGGAAACCCTCCACCTCGAACGGTGGAAACCACGTCCGGCCTGTTGAACTCCATTGGCTTGGACAACGATGGCATCGAAGCCTTTCTCGAAAAGCACTTGAGCTATTTGCTTGGCCTGGGGACCGCGGTCATCGTCAACATCGCTGGCCACAACATCGCTGAGTTTGGGCAGATGGCCCAACGACTCAATCCGTTCAAAGAGATTGCCGCAGTCGAACTCAACATCTCCTGCCCGAATGTCAGCGGCGGGGTCGATTTCGCCACGGACCCCAAACTGACCGCACAAGTCGTTTCGGAAGTACGAAGTGTTTGCGATCTGCCGGTGATCGCCAAGCTGACTCCAAACGTGACTCGTGTTGTCGATATCGCCGCGGCTGCGGCCGAGGCCGGAGCCGACGCTGTCACGTTGGTCAACACGTTCCAAGGCATGGCGGTTGATTGGAAGCGACGAAAGCCGATCCTGGGCAATGTGCTCGGCGGACTGAGCGGTCCTGCCATCAAGCCGCTTGCGTTGCGGATCGTGCATCAAGTCGCGCAGGCCGTGAAGGTGCCGATTATTGGAGTGGGCGGCATTCAGTCGATCGACGATGTGATGGAGTTTCTCGTCACTGGCGCGACCGCAGTGCAGATCGGAACCGCCAATTTTTATGACCCGACGCTGGCCTCTCGCTTGGTCGATCAACTCGCGGACGTCGTGAAGTCGCAAGGCTGCCAACGAGTGACGGAACTGATCGGCACGCTGCAATTGCCGGATCGCAGCGGTTGCCAGAAATAGGCGTGGCTGTTGGAATCCCGCGACAACTTTGCCACATACGAGGATCATCCATGCGAGTTCTTTCCGGCATTCAGCCGACGGGCCGCTTTCACTGGGGCAATTACTTCGGAGCGATCCGGCAGTACATCGCCTTGCAGGACAACGACCAAGCGTTCTACTTCATTGCCGACTTGCACGCACTCACGACGGTTCGTGATGCCAATGCACTGCGCGGCTTCACGCGTGACGCGGCGCTCGATCTGCTGGCGTTGGGGCTTGATCCCGCGAAGGCCACGCTGTTTCGACAGTCGGATGTCCCGGAAGTGACCGAACTGATGTGGCTGCTGACCACGCTGACGCCGATGAGTTTGCTCGAAAAGTGTCATGCCTACAAAGACAAACTCGCAAAAGGATTGTCGGCGGATGCGGGATTGTTTTCCTACCCGGTGCTGATGGCGGCGGACATTCTGTTGTACGACAGCGACGTCGTGCCGGTCGGTGTCGATCAGGTGCAGCACATTGAGGTGACTCGCGACATCGCCGTGAAGTTCAATCTGACGTTTCAACGAGACATCTTTGTGCTGCCAGAAGCTCGCGTGATGACCGAGACGGCCAAGGTCGTCGGCACCGACGGCGAGAAGATGTCCAAGAGCTACGGCAACACGATTGAATTGTTTGAGGACGCCAAGAAGCTCCGCAAGAAGATCATGTCGATCAAGACCGATTCGACGCCGGTGGAAGCTCCGAAGAATCCAGAGACCTGCCCGGTCTTCACGCTCTACAAGCTGTTCGCGTCGGAAGCGCAGCAAGCGTCGCTGGCCGAGCGATACCGTGCCGGCGGCATGGGCTACGGCGAGGCCAAGCAAGCTCTGTTTGAAGCGGCTGATGCCTTCATCAGCCCCGCTCGCGAGCGGCGAGAGAAGTTGGCAGCGGATGCAAGCTACGTCGAAGACGTTCTGCGCGCCGGTGCTCAGCGAGCGAGGGCGAAAGGGCAAGCGGTCCTGAATCGTGCCCGCGAAGCCTGCGGACTGAACCAGCGTGGCGGTTGAGTCACTGGCCGTCGGGATCGCTGACTTCACGAATGATTTGTGCGAGTCGCATTTCCAACGCGATCATCTTCTGCCACGACGCCCCATCGACGACTCGCTGTCCTGATCCGTCGTCCACGGAGCGCTCACGGCCTTCCTGGAGAAAAACAACAATCTGCTGGTGAACGAAGGCGATCAAGTCGGCGAGTTGTGCCCGCTGGGCCAATCGGAACGTGTCGGGAACGGGAGGCGTGGCTCCGGCGAGTTCCTGGCCGGCCGAGTCCAGCATGTCGCTCCAGTCCGACGGGTGAGCTGAGCCGGGATCAACCGTTCGGCTGGTCTCGACGAAGTCGTCCTCCTCATCCGGATGCGAGCCGTCGATGACGTCCTTCAACTTTTTGAGCGGCACGGAATCGGAAGCGCGGTAACGCTGGCCGATTTCCTTGGGATTGCCAAAGACCAGCAAGCAACGCCCGATCGCCACGAGATCGCCGACTTGCAAGACGCGCATCGTCGTTGGCACGCCGTTGACTCGCGTGCCGTTGGTGCTTTCCAAGTCCGTGAGGATCACCTTTCCGGCGTCCTCTTGAATCTTCAAATGGAACCGGCTGACCCGCTCGTCGTTGAGCTGCACGCCGTTGTCCTCTTCACGACCGATGGTGAATGGCGTTTCGAGTTCCGCGAATACGCGGCCTCGCTCCATGCCTTCGAGGATTTGAAAAGTCACCTCTGCCATGTCACGCCTTCCTCGGCCCAGCCAGCCCGGCGAATGTCAAGTTGCCGGGATTACCCTTCTATCGGCCTGAACCGATGATCGTCAACCGGGCAAGCCGATGGTCAGGCGGCATTCGGCCCGGCCCCGTGAAACGGCGAGTTCTGATAGGTGGCAACCATCGCGGAATCGACCGCTTGCAGCAAATCCGCCTTGCGGACCGGCTTCTTCAGGACGGAGTACGCCTCGGCGTCGGTTGCCTCGCGGACCAATTCGTCGGTCGCGTCGGCGGTGATCAGGATGCAAGGGGTAACCGGCATGATGATCTTCACCATCTGGATGGTCTGGATGCCCGTCAGCCGGTCCATGTGCATGTCAAGCAACAGCAGATCGACCCGCTCCCCCTCGACGATCTCAAGAGCCTCTTCGCCCGACGAGGCTTCCAGCAGCGTGAAGAATGGCTCCAGCAGCGCACGCAACACCTCGCGGAACTGAGCATCGTCATCCGCGATCAGCAGTTGAAACGGTTGTTGATGAACGGCCACCAAAGGAAACCTCAACGACATCCAAGTCACAAGCACGCCAAATTCACTGCC
>CAZILR010000711.1:0-3452 GCA_964539995.1 uncultured Planctomyces sp. | reverse complement strand
CAGAAACTGTAATTCGTCCGCACGCCGAAGACCCACGTCGTATCGACTCGCGGCAGGGCCGAGTCGATCACCTGAGCATCCAGCGTGACGTGGAGCGACGGCGACAGAGCGATGTTGTAATACACTTCACCGCCGAATTCGTCTCTGACGTTCAGACCTTTGAGCAAGTCCTCGTCGCTCATGTCCACGAAGAACGTGCCGAGTCCCCAGCGATCTTGTTTGCGGTTTGGAAATAGACCGACACCTCCGACGCCCAGCGCAGCGTTCTGCTTCACGAAATTGGGATTGCCGTCCGAGATACCCCAGCGAGCGAACACGCCCCAGCCACCGCTTTCGTCGCCGTACAGAAATTGGTGAGCGTTGTAGTAGAACGCCCATGTGTCCGATTCGGTCGTCGGGATCGGCAGGCCGAGCACGATACTGATGATGACCAGTCGCGGATCGGCGGCAATGTCGGTTCGCCGTGCGTTGATTCCGTAAAGAAAGCCGAATGTCTGCGCTCCCGGCTGCTCCCCCAGCTTGTGAGCGAAAGTCCATTCCGTGTTGAAGGTCGTGCCATGCCAACGTTCGAACGGATTCACCCCCGCTGTCTCCGCGCTGCCAAACACGGACACCGATCCAGACACGTTCTCGCTGGGCGCGAAGTCCATTCCCCCGCCGAGGGACGTATGCGGCACCGTGGCATCCTCGACTACGGAATACAGCAATGCGAAGTTGAGAAAGTTCTGATGAGACAGCGACGACCCTGCGATCGCGTTCTCATCACCGAGCGCCGTGTTGAGCAACCCGCCGTAAATTCCCACTTTCTCGCTAAGCGCGTGCCGGTAGGTCATCTCGGTGATCGCGAAGGCGTTGCCGTCGAAATTCGCTTCGACGTTGGGAAACAACGCCTCGTTGTTGACCGCCGCGACGCTGCCAGCACGCTGCACGACCGACTGCCCCGTGCGGCCGTGGAACCGCGTCATCCACGTTCCGCCTTTCCACCAGCCGAGCTTTTCGGTGTCGAGCTCCATTCGTAGATCGCCGGACAACGTGTGCCCGGTGTCTTCTTCATCGGAGAAGGTCGGAAACAGCGGCCCGGTGAAACCACCTTCGGCGACCCCTTGAAACACATAAGTCGCGTCGAAATGCACCGTCGCGCCGGCTGTGGCCCATCGCTCGCGCCGTTCGTCCGTCAACTTCTCGCGAGACCAGAGATCGAGTGCGAGGTCGTCCGGCTCAGAAAGATCCACACTACCGAACGTCGCGTCCCCGATCTGTTGCGCCGCAGCCATGCTCGTCCACAGCAACATCCCGAACATCGCTGATGTCAAAACGGATTTCATGTTTGTTGCGTGGGAGAAAAGTGATCGAGATGGTCCGCCGGCTTCATGATCCAACACCGATCTATCGACCAGTTGATTGGTGAGTCCATCAATCACGATTCACGAGAACGGAGAGTCGCCTTCGACCGGCAGAGATCGCCGGAGTCGGTGCTTCAGCGAAACCGCGCCGACGGTCAGGACACTGTGGTCATGGAAAAGACGTGACTGCCCCAAGCTGGCAAGTCCACGAACAAGCCGCTCGTGGAAAGGTCCGCTCCCGAACGATCGTAGCTGGCATTGTGAAGGAGGTCTTGGAAGCGGTACGTCTTGTTCGATTCGATGGCGAATGGCAGACGCAATTTGGTTTGGCTTTGGTGCTCCGAATAATTCACGGCGGCGATCACTCGTTCGGTCGGAGACTTCTCCCAGGCAAAGGCGATGAAGCAATCGTGAGTCGGATTGCCGTCCCAGGCAGGGCGGCATTCGACGAGCAACCAGTTTCCATCACGCACTGCCGGTTGCCGCAGCACGGTGAGCAGGCGGGCGTAAAACTCGGCCAACTCGGTGTCGATCGGTTCGGCGGGTGCTCGGACGAGATGCGGGGAGATGCGTTTTAGGCGGCCCTCGAACTGGCCTTGATGGAAGAATCGCAGGCCGGGGGACAGGAATGTGATGACTGCGGCGGCTTCGTGAACATCTCGCGAAAACGTCGCCGCCGTTCGCGGTTCGTCGTGGTTCTCCAGGAAGCGAGCGAGTTTGTCCTGGTAATCCAGCCCCGCGTGAAAGTGCTCACGCACCGGGCGAGAGTGGTGCTCACGCAGCCGGTCGTACAGTCGCTTGTCGTAGGCGTAATCGAAGCCCTGATGCTGCATCGTCCATTCGAGATCCCAATAGACCTCGGCCATGAACTGAAAGTTTGGATGCGCCCGTCGCACGGACTCGGTTGCTTTCGGCCAGAAGAGTTCCGCCCGGATGCCCCAAGTCCGCTCGAACACATCGGGCAGGACGAGCATCGCCATGTCACAGCGGACGCCATCGCATTGGCCGGCGATGCGAGTCAGTTCGCCGATCATCGCTTGCTGCAATTCCGGGTTGCCGTAGTTGAGCTGGATCGTGTCAGGCCAGCCGTCGAAGTACGGGTCGCGGCCGTGAGCGAACAGGCGCGAGCCGGACTTCGTCGGGACTCGGAAAAAGTTCTGCGGTGTACGGACCAGATCAATTTCGCTGCCGCCGATGAAGTAGTCGGGATGCTGCTCGACCCACGGATGATCGGGAGCCATGTGGTTCGGGACGAAGTCGAGCATCAGCTTGAGGCCACGTTTTTTCAACCGCTCGCGCAGCCGAGCGAGCGCTGCATCGCCGCCGAGATCCGTGTGGACGGTGTAGCTCGTGATCGCGAAGCCGGAACCGGCGATGTCGTCGTCGGTCAGGTCAGGCAGCGTCTGGTCGAATTCATGCCGCCATCCGGCGTTCTTTCGCGAGATCGCCTGTGCGAACGGGCCGGTCTGCCAAACGCTCAGCAGCCAAATCCAATCGAAGCCCTGTCGAGCGAACTCGTCGAGTGCGGCGTCGGGGATGTCGTCCAACGTCGCGCGACGGCCCAGAGTGTGAGACAACTCCGTCAGCCAGACACGAGTGTTGATCTGGTACAGCGAGGGATAACGTGGAGTTGCCATTATCGAGCCACCGTTGCCGCATTGACTTTCGAGTCGGTCTGCTTCTGATGCGTTTCAGACGGCTTTTGGAAATACGCCGTCTTGCCTTCGTCGAGCGCTTGCTCCGGCGTGATTGTGGCGAACAGGTGCATGGCTCTGGCGATGACGCCGGTCCAACCGGTTTGGTGGCTGGCTCCAAGACCCGCGCCGTTGTCGCCGTGGAAGTATTCGTAGAACAGCAGGTTGTCGCGCCAGTGCGGGTCGTTTTGAAATTTCTCAGCGCCGCCGAAGACGGGGCGGCGGCCGTGCTCGTCGCGGGTGAACATGCTTGTCAGCCGGCGGCTGATTTCTTCAGCGACTTGATACAGCGTCATCATGTGGCCGGAACCGGTCGGGCATTCGACCTGGAAGTCGTCGCCGTAGTAGCTGTAGTAGGCCAGCAACGCTCGAATGATCAGAGCGTTGACCGGCATCCAGATCGGGCCGCGCCAGT
>CAZILR010000710.1:1234-3459 GCA_964539995.1 uncultured Planctomyces sp. | reverse complement strand
GTCGGTTGAGCCGCGCGAGCAAGTCAAGCTGCGCTCGCTGCTGCGGGTCGGTCATCTCGGCCGGGCGTTTGAGATTGTCGATCGGCTCACCTTGCGGCTTCAGCCATGTTCCTTGGAAGACACTCGGAAGGAATCCGGCTCCCCAATTCTGCGAATAGCCTTTGGGCAACCCGCGACCGAGCGGATCGGACATCACGACGAACGCCGGCAGGTTTTGGCTTTCCGAGCCGAGGCCGTAAGTCACCCATGAACCGACGCACGGAAATCCCATGCGTGGCATTCCCGAATTGATCATGAACAGGGCAGGGCTGTGATTGTTGGACTCGGTCCAGCACGAGTGGATGAACGCCATTTTGTCGACATGCTTCGACAAGTTCGGGAAAATCTCGCTGACCCAGGTGCCGCTCTCACCATGTTGAGCCCATTGAAACGGCGACTTCATCAGCGGCCCGACCTGAGCGGTGAAGAAGCCGGTGTTTTTGTCGAAACCTTCAAGCTCTTTGCCGTCGAGCTTGGCGAGCGTGGGACGGTAGTTCCAAGTATCGACCTGGCTCGGCCCGCCGTTCATGAACAGCCAGATCACCGATTTGGCTCGCGCCGTGAAATGCGGCTGCGCGGGAGCCAGCGGATTCAGCTTCCGATCTGAGGCCGCTGCCGCGAAGGTCGAGGGAGTCAGCAGACCTTCGTCGGACAGCAACGAAGCGAGTCCCAGCAAGCCGGCTCCGCCGCCGCAGCGAGCAAGGAGTTGGCGACGATTGCTCGAACCAGCCAGAACCGAGTCGAGTTCACGCATCACAGTCTCCCTCGAAAAGAGTTAGAGGCGGCACATCCTCCGCGACCGGCGGACATCGTATTTGCCGGCGTGGTCTCGGTGCAAAGACTACGTTTCGAGAAATCTCGGATGCCTACAGAACTTCAAATTCCATAGGGCTATTGTTGTCAGGATCGCCGTTGTAGTTGATGGTGATTTCCTCGCCCGGCTGGATGTCTTGGATGGCGCTAAAAACCTTCGTGCGCTGGGCGATGTCGTCGTAACGGGCATTCGGCGAATACGAATGGTTGTAGATCGAGCCGTAACCCAGCGCGAGTGCGACCGTTCCTTTGCCCCACTCGAAGCAGTAGTGATAAAGCGTCGTCGCGCCGTCCTCGTTGTGAATTTCGGAATCGGGGAAGACCAGCATTGGCACGCGTTCGATGACGGTCCCGGCGGCGATCATTTTTTTAGCAAACACGCCGCGGCCTCGTCCTTGTGAGCGGCGGACTTCGATGAGATCAGAGGGTTGGAGTGGCATTCGATTCCGAAAAAGATGATTCGCAGCACCGTTGAGCGGCAGTGCGGAAGGTGGTTCAGAAAGATCACACGTCAAACAAAGCAGCCCGACTGCATGAAGCGGTCGGGCTGCGGAAAAGATTTCTTCGTCAACGCTTAGTCAGACTCGGCCGAAACGGGCATTGGCTTTTCCACCTTGCTCTTCGTGCCGGGTTTGATACAGAAGACTTGGTTGCGGTTGGCGATGAACAGCATGTCGTTGGCGACCACCGGTGTCGTGTAGACCGCCGTGGACATGTTGATCGGTCCTTCCTCGCCGCTGGCGTCTTTGCTGAGAATCTTCATCACTTTGGACAGCTCGAAAATAGTGATGTCGCCATCTTCGTCGCTGATGTAGACCCGATTCTCGACGATCAGCGGAGACGCCCACGACGCGGCGAGCATGTCGTAGGTCCAATGGGCTTTGCCGGTCTTCAGATCCAGGCAGTGGAACAATCCGCTGAAGTCGGCGACGAACAGCAGGTCGTCCTTGATGGCGACGGTGCCGCAGGTGCGGTGCATCGTCGCCTCGAACTTCTTCGGCGGGTCGTTGCCCATGTAGTGCCAGACGACGGCTGAGTTGGGATTGGGCTTCTCGACGTCCCCCTTGTCGGCTTCGAGAGCTTTGATTCGCTTGTGTGGAATCGGAGTCTTGCCGCCGTCGTGTTCCGGATTGAAGACTTGAGTTGGGCTGACGTCGCCGCGTTTGGTCGGGTCGATGCACCACAAGTGGCCGACCCCTTCGCCGTGTTCGGGGTCTTCGCCGACGGCGATGTAGACCAGACCGTCGTAGACGACCGGAGTGCCGATCAGGTGATTGCGAGTCGAACGGCCGGTGAGGAAGTAGTGCGCTTCCTTGGGATTGCAGTCGAATTTCCAGAGCAGTTTGGATTTACCGTTCTCACCTTTCGGATCG
>CAZILR010000710.1:0-1224 GCA_964539995.1 uncultured Planctomyces sp. | reverse complement strand
TACAGCCAGCCGTCGCCGCCGGCGAACAGCACTTGGGCTTGGTCGCCGAGCACTCCGTAGCCGGGGGAACTCCACTGGCCGTGCAGCACGTTTTCGCCCGGTGAGCCGTCGGTCCACAGCACTTCGCCGGTGTTCATGTTCATGGCGACGAAGCTGGGGGCGTTCGGCTGCGGAAGACTGATGTGTCCTTCATCCACGCCGTTGGCCGTGTTCACGAAGAGCGTATCTCCGGCGAACGTCACGCTGCACGAGCACATGTTGTGTTGCGACACGCCGAGCTTGGCCATCATGTCCAATTTCCAGACGACGTCCGCTTCGTGCTGCTCGTCCCAGACGACGTCCGGCTTGTCTGGCTTCTCGGCGGTGAAGGGGCCGTCGTTCTCGCCGTCGCGAAATCCGTCGGCGTCCAAGCAGACCACTTCGCCGCGGCTGGTCACAAACCAGACTCGGTCGCCGACGATCAATGGGGCCGAGCAGATGCCTTGATTCGGCCAGTCATGGACGCGGCCGGTCGGCAACTTTTCGCTGGAATGCTGCCAGAGAAATTCGCCGGTCTCTTCATCGAAGCACAGCAAGCAGCCCAGATCGACCTTGTTCGGATAGCGTTTCATGTAGCCGGAGCCGTTGTTCGTTCCGACGTACACTTTTCCATTCGCGATGACGGGATTGCCGTAGGTTTCGGAGCCGAGCTTGGCCGACCACTTGATGTTGGTGCCGTCCTCGACGTTCCACTCGGTGGCGATTCCCTTTCCTTCGGGAGTGTTGTTTCGGAAGTAGCTGCCGCCGAATTGCGGCCAATCGCTTGGCTTGACCTTCATGGTCTTGATGAGCTTGAGCGTCTCGGCCGTCGGATCAAACTTGCCGTCAGACTTCGGTGCCGCGGCCAATGCGACCTCGCTGTCGCCGGCCTTCGGTTGCTCCGTCTTGGTGGAGCCGTCGTCTTTGGGCTTGTCATCAGCCTTCGGTTGTTCGGCCTCATCCTTCTTGGCTTCCGGTTCGGTATTTCCGGCGGGAGCTTCGGCCGAGTCGGAGCTTTCGCCGAGGCTGATGGACGGAGGAGGGGCTGGCGGAGGAGCTTCACTGCAACCGATGAGCAACGCGCCGAGGAAGGCGGACGCCGTGAGATTCCAAATCAGTTTCATGGTCAATCCTTTTTCGTGAGCCATTTAGCCTGTCGCACGCTTTGCGTGTGATTTTGCAAACTAACCCGAAGCGTCAGCGAGG
>CAZILR010000709.1:0-3462 GCA_964539995.1 uncultured Planctomyces sp. | reverse complement strand
ACGACGACCGCGACTATTATTTGGAGCGTCGTTACGCCGCCTTCGGAAACCTTGTGCCGCGCGACGTCGCCTCGCGAGCGGCCAAGAAGGCGTGCGACGAAGGCTTCGGCGTCGGCGAGACGAAGCTGGCGGTCTATCTCGATTTCCGCGACACGATCAAACGCGACGGAGCGGCGGTCGTGAAAGGCAAGTACGGCAACCTCTTCCAAATGTACGCGAAGATCACCGGCGAAGACCCGTACTCGACGCCGATGCGAATTTACCCCGCTGTCCACTACACGATGGGCGGCCTGTGGGTGGACTACAATCTGCAAACAACAATTCCTGGTTTGTACTGCCTCGGCGAAGCCAATTTCTCCGACCACGGAGCCAACCGACTCGGTGCATCGGCGTTGATGCAGGGTCTGGCCGACGGCTACTTCGTCATCCCGTACACGATCGGGCATCACCTCGCGACCTCGAAGCTGCCGAAGATCGCCGACGATCATCCCGACGTGCGCGGAGCGGTTGAAGCCGCGAAGGCGCGCGTCACGAAGCTGCTCGGCATCCAAGGCTCACGATCGGTCGAGTCGTTCCATCGAGCGCTCGGCAAAATCATGTGGGAACAGTGCGGCATGGCTCGCAACAAAGCCGGCCTCGAACAAGCCGAGCGAGACATCGCCGGGCTTCGCGACGAGTTCTGGAAAAACGTCCGAGTCACCGGCACCGGCGAAGCCTTCAACCAAGACCTCGAACACGCCGGCCGAGTCGCCGACTTCCTGGAATTCGGCGAGCTGCTGGCTCACGACGCGCTGACTCGCGAAGAATCCTGCGGAGGCCACTTCCGCGAAGAACACCAAACCGAAGACAACGAAGCCAAACGCAACGACGCCGACTTCTGCCACGCCGCCGCCTGGGAATACACCGGCGGCCACGACAGCTTTGTCGGCGAGAAAGAACAACTCCACAAGGAACCGCTGGAGTTCGAGAATGTCCATCTGACGACCAGAAGCTACCGCGAATAAATCCCAAGAACCAAATCTCAATGTCCAAGGAATGACCAAGGCCCAAATCCCAAGAACTAAGGAACGACGAGATCCCCGCCGGTCACAGAGCAATGTGCCCCTTTGGGATTTTGAATTTGGACATTCCTTGGACATTGGAGCTTGGACCTTGGGATTTGAACCACGGAGCATTTCCGAATGACAACCCCGCACGCCCATCGCGGCCTCAACCTGACTTTGAAAATCTGGCGGCAACCCGGCCCGAACGCTCGTGGCGAGTTCCGAACTTACGAGATGCAAAACGTCTCGACCGACATGTCGTTTCTCGAAATGCTCGACGTGCTCAACGAGCAGTTGATCGCCAAAGGCGAAGAGCCGGTCGCATTCGACCACGACTGCCGCGAAGGCATCTGCGGCATGTGCAGCCTGATGATCAACGGCCAAGCCCACGGTCCCGACAAAGCGACCACGACCTGCCAACTCCACATGCGCCGTTTCAGCGACGGCGACACGATCGTCATCGAACCGTGGCGAGCGACCTCGTTTCCCGTCATCCGCGATCTCGCCACCGACCGCTCCGCCTTCGACCGCATCATCACGGCCGGCGGCTATGTCAGCGTCAACACGGGAAACGCTCAAGACGCCAATTGCCTGCCGGTCGGCCGCGACCGCCAGGAAAAGAGCATGGCCGCCGCCGCCTGCATCGGCTGCGGAGCCTGCGTCGCCGCGTGTAAGAATGCCAGCGCGATGCTGTTTGTCAGTGCGAAAGTTTCACAACTCGCGCTGCTGCCCCAAGGCGTTCCCGAACGCGCCCGCCGAGTCACTCGCATGGTGGCTCAAATGGATAAAGAGGGATTCGGCGGTTGCACCAACACCTACGAATGCGAAGCCGCCTGCCCCGCCGAAGTCTCGGTGACCAACATCGCCCGGCTGAATCGCGAATACCTGCGAGCGGTCGTGTTGTCGGAAGAAGGCGTGTAGTTTTCGGTCGTATTCACGGCTCGCCGTACATTTCCGTGAGCAAGCTGCGCAGCGCGGCGATTTCTTTGGCGGAAAGAGCACCCAGCTTTCTGGTCAACCGCGTCTTGCTGAGCACGCGGATTTGGTCGGCACAAATATCGGCTGGCTTACCCGCAGAATTGACGCGGAGCCGTGAACGCCATTGCGGACGCAATTTCGTGGTGAGCGGGCAGACGACCAACGTCGGCAGTGCGGAGTTCAACGCATCGAGGCTGACGATCACGCACGGTCGAGTCTTGCCAATCTCGCTCCCTTCGACCGGGTCCAGACGGGCGTAGTAAACGTCGTACCGTTTCATTCGCCGTCCCATCCGTCGGGCAACTGTTCCCAGTCAGACCAATCCTCGGCCGCTGCTGCCATCTGCTGAGCCGTCTCTTCCCATGACAACTTCTTGGGAGCCTTCTTGGGCTTGAGCACAATCTCGCCGTCGCGTTCTTCGACCAACACTCCGTGTTCCAGCCGATGCTTCCGTATCAATGCGGCCGGCAGCCGGACGCCACGCGAGTTACCGATGCGTGTCAGTTTGGTTTCCAATGTTTTCATGGTGTGAGCACGGTAAGTACGTTTTCCAGAGTCGTCAACTCGAATCATCAGGACCGTTGTGGCTGATACGCACGTCGCACGGCATTGATCAGTTCGTCCAGCTTCGAGAGAAACTTGGAGCGATCCCTCGTGGTCATGGGAGCCGGGCCGCCCCCGACAACTCCGTCTTGGCGTAGGCCGTCGAGCAGGTCGCGCATCGCCAGCGTTTCGCCGATGTCGTGTTCGGTGAAGACTCGTCCTTTCGGGTCGAGCACGCGGGCTTGCTTCGCGATGCAGCGGGCGGCCAGCGGGATATCGGACGTGATGACGATGTCACCGGGTCCGGAGTGCTCGGCGATCCAGTCATCGACGATGTTGAGCCCCGGCTCGTGGCGCACAACGAGTTCGATCAGTGGATCGGACGGGACTCGCAACGCCATGTTGGCGACGACAACGACGCGCAGCGAGTAGCGTTTCGCGACTCGATAGATCTCGTCCTTCACCGGGCAGGCGTCGGCGTCCACGAAGAGGGTCAGCATGTCGTTGGCTTTCTATGTAGCCATCATCGCTCCGCGTGATGAGCATTACGCAACACAACACCGAGTCGGCGATTCGTGTTCAATTTTTGGTTGGTGATCAACTCGCGAAGGCCCGTCACGCGGAGCGATGACGGCTACGAACGGGCGGCTTCGAGGGACTCCCAGCGAGCGAAGACTTCGGCGAGTTCGCGTTCGAGGGCTTCGAGCTTCGCGCTGGCGGCGGTAATTTCGGATTTCGGTTGCTGGTAGAACGACGGAGCGGACATCGTGACGTGCAGAGCGGCTTGCTCGGTTTCGAGTTGGTCGATGCGTGCGGGGAGCGATTCGAGTTCGCGTTGTTCTTTGAAAGACAGCTTGCGCGGAGCTGGGCCGCTCTTGGAAGGTCGCATGACGGTTTC
>CAZILR010000708.1:0-3463 GCA_964539995.1 uncultured Planctomyces sp. | reverse complement strand
TTTCTCGAACGACGGCAGGTAAATCACCTTGCCATCCGGAGAGATCGACATCCGGTCGCAGCCGCCGTCGTAGGCTCGTTCCCACAGCAACTTCTCGCTGACGAGGTCGAGGCATTGCAGCGTCTTGATCGTGCTGATGTAAATCCGCTTCGTCGCCGCGTTGGCGCAGACCCCTTTGACGTTGATCGGTTTGCCGTCATCACCGATGCCGCCTGTTGGAATCCGCTTCACGAACTTGTGTCCGTGGTCGATGTCGAAGACGAGCAATCCGTGTCCGCCGTATTCCAGGTAATTCCGAATCCCTGGCACGGCGACGTACAGCAAGCGACGCTCGTCTTGGGCGTCAGCCGGCATACATAGTCCGCAAAGCAGTCCGATCCACAGCAGGCATTTCATCCAGCGCATAATGGTTCTCTTGGGGTTCAGGCGGTCTCGATTTGAGCCGCGTCTTGCAGGCCGAGTTCCTGGATCGCCAGCTCGCGGATTTTGAACTTCTGAATCTTGCCCGTGACAGTCGTCGGGAAGCTCTCCACGAACTTGATGTGACGTGGAGCCTTGAAATAGGCCAATTCCGCGCGGCAGAAGTCGCGAATCTCTTGTTCGCTCGCGGAGCAGCCGGGGCGCAGCTTGATCCAGGCGAGCACTTCTTCGCCGTATTTCTTGTCGGGAACGCCGACGATTTGTACGTCTTGAACGGCGGGATGCTGGTAAAGCCGCTCTTCGATTTCGCGCGGGTAGATGTTTTCGCCGCCGCGAATGATGAGGTCTTTTAGGCGGCCGGTGATGCGGAAGTACCCTTCGGGAGTTCGCAGCGCGAGATCGCCGGAGTGCAGCCAACCGTCGGAGTCGATTGTCTCGGCGGTCTTCTGCGGCATGTTGAAGTAGCCCAGCATCACGACGTGCCCGCGACTGCACAGCTCGCCTGATTGGCCGTCGGGCATTTCGCGGCCAGTTTCGGAGTCGATGATTTTGATTTCCACACCCGGCAATGCGCGGCCGACGGTGCCGACTCGCAGTTCGATCGGATCGTCGGTGACCGTCTGCGTGACGAGCGGCGAGGCTTCGGTCTGGCCGTAGCCGATCGTGATTTCGCTCGCCCCCATTTCATGAGTGACCCGCTTCATCAATTCGATGGGGCAGGGGCTGCCGGCCATGATGCCGGTGCGCAGCGATGACAGGTTTCGTTTGGAATAGTCCGCGTGTTCGAGCATCGCGATGAACATCGTCGGCACACCGTAGATCGCTGTGCAGCGTTCGGACTCAATCGCGGCCAGCGTCGCTCCGGCATCGAAGGTCTCGGCCGGAAAGACCATCGTGCTGCCGAGCGCGATGCAGCAAAGCGTTCCCAACACACAGCCGAAGCAGTGATACAGCGGCACCGGAATGCAGAGCCGATCGAGCGACGTGAACCGCTGATTGGCTCCGGCGTAGAAGCCGTTCACGAGAATGTTCGCATGCGAGAGCATCGCCCCCTTCGGAAAGCCGGTTGTCCCCGACGTGTACTGGATGTTGATTGGCTCGTCAGCGGAAAGCTGAGCTTCACGCTGAGTCAGTTCGTTGATGGTCACTCTCTGACCGCGCGAGAGCAGGTCATCCCAGGAAAGCGTTCCGGGAATCGAACCTCGTAGCGAGATCACCCATTGCAGTTTGGGAAGTTGTTGACTGCGCAGTTCGCCTCCGTTGGCGTTCGCGAATTCCGGGCAGGCTTCTTGCAGGATCGACCGGTAATCCGCCGACTTGAAGCGGTCGCTCAGAGCCAGCCCGCGCACTTCGGATTGAGCCAAGGCATACCGCAGTTCGGAAGCTCGATAGCTGGGGTTGATCGTGACCAGCACGACGCCGATTCGGGCGGTCGCGAATTGCAGGATCACCCATTCCAGGCAGTTCCCGGCCCACACTCCGAAGTGGTCTCCCTTTTGGAAGCCGAGAGCAAGTAAGGCTCGCGCGGCGTCATCGACTCGATGGTCGAAGTCGGCCCACGAGCAGCGGATTCCCGTCGCGCAAAACACGACGGCGTCCTGGTCAGGATGTCTTCGAGCGGTCGCACGCAGAGCTGCTCCGATCGTCAAACCCTTCACCCACGGGACCGCTGAGTCGCTCATGACCGCCCTCCGGGAATGATGTGTCGCGAGCATTCTAACGGAACCGACTCAACTCGCCTCCCTGGCAGCGATCCGTAGAATGGGGCTGGTAAACCAATTTCACGGAGCATGCTCATGACTGAGGCCGTCATCCTTTCTGCCTGCCGTACACCAATCGGTAAGTTTCGAGGCTGTTTGTCCTCTGTGCCGGCCACCGACTTGGGGGCGTGCGTCGTGCGTGAAGCAGTCGCTCGCGCGGGTGTCGCGGCGAGCGACATTGAAGAGGTGATTCTTGGCATGGTCCTGCCGGCTGGTGTCGGACAGGCACCGTCTCGGCAAGCGGCGTTGAAGGCCGGTCTGCCTGCGACGGTTGGGGCACTGACGATCAACAAAGTCTGCGGCTCGGGATTGAAGGCGGTGATGTTGGCGGCTCAAGCGATTCGGAGCGGTGACGCGGAAATCGTTGTGGCCGGTGGCATGGAGAGCATGAGCCAAGTTCCGTGGCTGCTGCGTCGCGATGGCCCGTCGCTTGGCGACCGGCCATTGGTGGATTCGATGTTGCACGATGGCTTGGAATGCGCCTTCAGCGGTCAGTCGATGGGAGTGGTTGCCGATAACCTCGCCGCGCGAGCGGGGATCTCACGAGCTGCCCAAGATGAATTCGCTGTCGAGAGTCATCGTCGAGCGGTTGCGGCGGCTCAGGCCAACGCATTTCAAGCGGAGTTGGTCGCCGTCACGCTGCCGAGTCGCGGACAATCGACCACAATCACCACGGATGAAGGCCCGCGAGCGGATTGCGACTTGGCTCGGCTGTCATCGCTCCGCCCAGCTTTTGCCGGCACGGGGAGCGTAACAGCCGGCAACGCTTCGATGATCAGCGACGGCGCGTCGGCCGTGGTGGTCGCGTCGGCTGATGCTGCGCGGCGATTGAGTCGAAGACCGCTCGCGCAGATCGTGGCTTCAGCCACGGCGGGCGGAGCACCGGAGGATCTTTTCACGGCTCCGGTCGCAGCGATTCGACGAGTGCTCGACCGAGCGGGTCGATCGTTGGCGGACATTGATCTGTTCGAGATCAACGAAGCGTTCGCCGTGCAGATGTTAGCGTGCATGCAGCAACTCGATCTGTCTCCGGATCGAGTCAACGTGAACGGCGGTGCGATCGCACTCGGTCATCCGATCGGAGCCAGCGGTGCTCGCGTGCTGACGACGCTTCTGTTTGCGCTCGAACAAAGACAGCTTCGGTCAGGGATCGCGTCGTTGTGCCTGGGGGGCGGAAATGCTGTCGCGATGTTGGTCGAACGTCTCTGACGGTCGTCGCTCAGAGGCTCGGCGGAACGCCCAGCGACTTGCCTCCGTCGATGGCGAGTGCCGTGCCCGTCACC
>CAZILR010000707.1:0-3465 GCA_964539995.1 uncultured Planctomyces sp. | reverse complement strand
CTTCCAGCTTCAAGCCAAGATTCATCAGGACTTGAGCAGCGACGCCCTCTTGTTCGCGCAGCAGGCCGAGCAGGAGGTGCTCGGTGCCGACGTAGTTGTGGTTCAGATTGCGAGCTTCTTCCATCGCGTATTCGATGACTTTTTTGGCTCGCGGCGTTTGCGGCAGCTTGCCCATCGTGACCATGTCCGGCCCCGATTGGACGATCTTTTCGACTTCCAGGCGGATCTTGCGGAGATCGACATCCAGCCGCTTCAAGACGTTGGCGGCGACGCCCGAACCCTCTTTGACCAAGCCGAGCAGGACGTGCTCGGTGCCGATGTATTCGTGGTTGAAGCGTTGCGCCTCTTGATTGGCCAACTGCATCACTTTGCGAGCACGGTCGGTGAATCGCTCGTACATTCCGTTTCTCCTCAAGGCCTCGTCAGCGGGTGTCGTCCCGTGTCGCGGTGGGTTTTCAGAATCCGTCCTGGAGTCTCGTTCTTGGATTGTTTTTCGCCCGGAAGGGGAGGACGTCAAGGTGAGAAAGCCGGTTCGACCGATCTCTCGTCAGTTTGTCCTCGTTTCCTCCCTGGTGAACTTTTGGGCTGAGCCAGAGTCTAGCTCGCGATTTAGGGTCGCCACTGAGCCATCTTTTCCGAAATTGGCAGCCGTTCGGGGAGAATGCACACTCCGCGCCACCGGCCTTGATTTTGGTCCATGTTGCTCGCTGACAGTCCCTTCTTGCGGCAACCGGCCGGGAGACCAAACGGCTCAAGAGCTTGAGCCACTTCATTCTCGGTCATTGGTCGCGTCGGGAGTGTAGTTCCTGCCCCAGAAGTGCGGCAAGGTAGCCCTTCGGCGGTTCGCCGCCGTCAGTCGGCTTGGGCTCACAAAAAGACGATTTCGTCAGGCCAGGACCACTTCCAAAATTGGTGACGACTCCGGCAGATACTCGACTTCTGGCAGACACTGAGTTTCCAAAGTCTGCCCACTCAACTTCAAATTTGATGAGCCGGTGACTCGCGCGAACTGAGTCAGTGGCAATCGTCGCATCAGGTCTCGCAGCATCGAAGCGGCGAGTGGGGCACCGGTCCACATCAATCGCTTGAGTGATGGGAAGTCCCCATCATGGATCGAGTCGCTACGCATCAACTCGGACAGTAATCCGTGATTGGTGAACCAATCGGTTAACTCTTGCGAACGAACGAAGGCCGCGAACTGCCGAGGTTGGGCGAGTAACTCCTGGGGAGCAATGTGCAACTCCGCACCCGCCGCGATGGCCCCAAAGGCCACGGCCACGCTCAATGGTGTGAGCAACGGAAGTACGGCAACTCGGTCGAACTCCTTCAGATCGCCAGCGGCCTGCGAACCGACGAGGAATCCCAAAATGTCCGCGTGCGAGACGGTCAGCGGGCAACGAGTTTCCGATGTGACCGCCTTGGCTTCGAAGATTGGCGAGCCTGACGCATTGGTGATGTCGCTGGCCATCTCGCCACTGCGGTAGAAGTGCAGCACCGGCGAGTTGGTGGTCGCTCGGCAGGCGAGCGGCTCGACAGGTTTGTGCAGCACGTCCAGCCCAGAGAATGCCGTCGCGAAATGCTCCCCTTCGATCGGGAATGCTTCGAGTGTTCCCAGCGAGACGGCGGCCAGCGCGTGATTGCCGAAAAAATGAACGGCGAACAACTCGTCCAAAACAGAGCGTGAGGCTCGCGCGGCCAGAATGACGGACGGCTGCGAATCGCTCAGGATCTCGACCATCTGATCCATCGGTGTCGTGATCCCGATCGGGACGGCAACGCAACCCGCCTTGAGAATTCCCAGGATCGCAAAGAGCGCGTTCGGTGAGTTGGGGATCAACACGGCGACTCGGTCGCCAGGATGACAACCGGTCGCTCGGAGCGTGTGCGCGATTTGATTCGTCAGCCGATCAACTTCCCCGTACGGAATCCGTTCTTCTTTCCAGCAGACCGCCAGATGCTCCGGCCGAGCGGCCGCCTGTGAGGTCAAGAGTTCGTGCAAATATCGCAGCATGGTTGATCCCCTCGTGGAGCCGCGGCTCGCTTGTGATTCATCGTTCCAGCAGGCGAGTCGCGTGCTCGGCAACTCCGTTCTGCTTGGGTTCCAGTGTGATTTCGTCCGGCAGTGTGCTGATCGACGCGGTCTGTTCGCTCCGCTGTCGTTCCACGGCAAGCGACGAATTGACCCAGAGTTGCAACGGTCCTTCGCTCTCGAACAGCGAAAGAAACGCACGGCCGGTCGCGAATGCCTCCAGCAGTTCCGGATCGCGAGCATGAATCAGCGTGTGCGAACTGCGAGGGCGGACCACAAAGCGGCGATCCGAGAAGGCTTGCAGGAATCGCGGAATGACACGGCCGGTGACCGCGATTGCGCCTCGCTCAGCGACTTCGTGCAGCAAGTGATCCAGCACCGGCCCAATCGTTTTCGGCAAAGCCACGATTTGAGCGACACGAACAACCTTGGTGGCGGTCATCTGAAAAACGTACCAGCCAAGCGGTTCGCCTCGCGGCGATTTCACCAATCGCTGCTCGCTGAGGCCGGCGGAATACATGAAGTCGAGCCGAGACCAAATCCAGCCGATCGTCTCGCGGTCGTACACGGGACGCAGTTCATCGGCCGCACTGAACTGCGGAAAAAGTTCCAAGAAGAGTTCTGGCGTCAACGCTTCCGAGACCGAATTCGGCTCCGGCCCAAGTTGCGTGAGGCTTCTGCATCGTGGACGAATCACGCGATCCGCGAGCGCCGCCAGCGGCCGCCCCAACGACGACAGCTTGCCGAAACCTCGGTCACGCAGCATCGACAAGGCAAACCGCGCCGGCTGCAAAACTTTCACCCAAGTCAGGCCATACCACGAGGCGATCGAGCCACCCAATCCCGTCCAGATTTTTCGAGACGTCTCGTTGGCGATGTCGGAGAACAACAAGTCCTGCGGCCCGGACATCAGATTCTTGAGGAGCTTGACTCCGAGCATTTTGGGGCGATGCACCGGATCGACGAACAACTCACAGGCGACCGCCGCGCGGATCGGCCGCTCGCGAAACTCCATTCGCCGCGTGATCCGCCCGATCATTCCGGTCAACCGCCCGTCATCTTGAACACTCACCAGTCCCGGCATCTCCGGGTCCGCATGCGGTGTGTTGAGAAACAGCCGCGGAAGGAGCGTCTCGATCACCGCGCGGGCATGTGGCGATGGCTCGGCGTGTGGACCTTGTTCCGTCGCCAGCAAGCGCGGAATCAGCGGGACGTCAGCGGATGTCAGTGGTCGGATCATGGAACTCGTAGCTCGTGAACGGTGAACGAGCCGAGTAACCTGCCACACAAATCCTTGGCGGACGATAGCGATTAGAGCGAGATGACGGTTTTTTTATCTTGAGCCAAACTCCGGTTCGCGTGAGGACTAGCTTGTTGCTTTTCGGCAACGTCGCCCTGTCGCTCAAGTAGCCCTGTCGCTCCGCGACAGGAAAGCC
>CAZILR010000706.1:854-3470 GCA_964539995.1 uncultured Planctomyces sp. | reverse complement strand
CGCTCGGCGCGGGTCTCCCGACCCCGCCGCCGACAAAACTCCCGGTACTCATCAGCATTCATGGGGGGCCTGAGAGTCAGTACCGGCCGATCTTCACGGCCGCGACGCAGTTCTGGGCGAACGAACTGGGACTGGCTGTGCTGCATCCGAACGTGCGTGGCTCGGCGGGATACGGCAAGACGTACTTGCAACTCGACAACGTCGAGAAGCGTGAGGACAGCGTCAAGGACATCGGCGGGCTACTCGATTGGATCAAGCAACAGCCGGACCTCGATCCGTCGCGAGTCGCCGTGATCGGCGGCAGCTACGGCGGCTACATGGTGCTGGCCACGCTGACGAACTTCGGCGACCAGATCAAAGCGGGCATCGACAATGTTGGCATCTGCAACTTCATCACGTTCCTGGAAAAGACAGCTCCGTACAGAGTCGATCTGCGACGCGCCGAATATGGCGACGAGCGCAAGCCAGGGATGCGTGCCGTCTTTGAACGGATCGCGCCGCTGCACAACACCGACAAGATCAAATCCGAGTTGCTCGTCATCCACGGCCGCAACGACCCACGAGTCCCATTCTTTGAAGCCGAACAAATCGCCGCCAAAGTCCGAGCCAGCAACCGTTCCGTCTGGACCATCTTCGCCGACAACGAAGGCCACGGCTTCGCGAAGAAGGAAAACGCCGACTACCAACGCGCGGTCGAGGCGATGTTTTTGAAGAAACATCTAGGGTTGAAGTAACCCGAAGATGAGATCGAACTATGAGCCAGACCATCAAAAACTTTCGACGAGTCGGCTGGCTCGTGGCGGTGACACTGACCGTCGTGTCGGTGGCCTTGGTTCGCGCCGACGACGCGACGCCGAGGTTCTACGAACAGCTCCGGCAACGACAGCTCTTCGGATTGGTTGAATCGGATTGCTTGCGGCGGCTTGAAGCGACGTCGCTCAGCGAACGGCAACGCAGCGAGTTGATTTTGGAATTGTCACGAACGTACGCCGCTCACGCCTGGCACACGGCCGGGACCGAGCAGGACGATCTGTGGCAGCGGGCGACTCGGCTGATCGTCGAGCACTTGACTCGCGAGGCCGCGACGCCACGACGCGAGCTGTTTGAGACACAACTGGCGCTCATCGAACTCGGCCGAGCGGAGATGTCGCTCGCTCAGTCCGAGTTGCGGCCGGAGGATCGCGAACTGCGACAGCGCGGGCTGAAGTCGGTCGAGGTGGCGATCGAACAGTTCGGCGTTTTGGAAAAATCGCTTGGCCAGCAAGTGCGACAGAATTCGGTCGTCACGGCCCCGGACAAACTCTCGTCGTTCGAGCGGCGAACATTGTGGCAGCAGATTCGATTTCGCCTGGGCATCGCGCGGTTGACGCAAGCGAAACTCGTGGCCGACATCCCGGCGGATCGAGCGACTGCGTTGCTGGCCGCCGACGAGTGGCTGCTGCCGCTCGCACAGGGGCCGAGCAACGAGCGATTGACTTGGGAGAGTCTGTTGGCGCTGGCTGAAGTCGCACGCTTGCGAGGCGATCACGAACGTGCCGACAAGTTTCTGACCGCGTTTGAAAAGACGGTCGCGGACGACACGCCGCTCGACCTGCGCGAGCGGTTCGTGATCGAAAGTCTGCGCGTAATGCTCGCCTTGGTGCCCCCGACCGATGCCGCGTCGTGGTTGATTGAACAGCGGAGGAGCGGTGTCTTGAAACTCGACGATACGAAGTCCGCCGGCGTCGCGTCGCCGGAGTTGGCTTACTGGCAGATTGTGGTTGAGCTGGCGGTGTGGCGAGTCGCGGCAGATCGTGCCGATGCGAAACTTGCCAAAGAATTGTGGGACCGCCTGACGTCCGAGGTCGAACAGTTGCAACACGATGACGGTGGCTACTGGGCCGCACGAGCGCAGCTCGACTGGCAGCGCGAGCGGGACGTGCGACAGTTTGGCCGCGAGTTGGCAGGGCTGGTGCGGAAGGCTCGGAGCGGATTCTCGACGCTGCCGACGGACGAGTCGCTCGCTCGATTTGATCTCGCGATCGCAATGGCCTCGAAGAACCCGGATCAGGCCGCGACGACGAAGTTGTTGCTGGAACTGCGTGACTCTCGCGCGACGTTGCTCTTTCAAGCCAAACGATTCGACGCCGCTGCCGCCGCGTTTCGCGAGTTGGCGGAAGCTCCGCGTCACGAACGCTCGGCCGCGACGCATCTGTTGTGGGCGTTCTGCCTCGGCAAACAGTTCGAGAGCGAGCCGACGGACGCTCGGCGAGCCGAGTTCGTCGCCGCGTTGCAGTCATTGCGAGAGCGATTTCCCGATCTGCCCGAAGCGGCCGAGGCGGCATGGTTGCTCGGTCAAACGCTCGAACGGCAGCAGCAGTTCTTGGAGGCGATCGACGTTTTCGTCACGGTCCCGTCGTCGCACACGCGGCACGACGAAGCGTGGGCAGGGATTGCTCGCTGTCACGAGCAGCATCTCGCGCGATTGCAGCGTGAGGTGAAGCCGACGGCGGAAGCCGAGGCCACCGCAATTCGCCAGTTGCTGCCGGTGGCGAATGCGATCGTCCAGGCGAGCGGGGCGGCGGGCCCCCCCCCCCCCCCAAAACCACCCCGGCACCACCCCGGGGGGGGCCCCCC
>CAZILR010000706.1:0-844 GCA_964539995.1 uncultured Planctomyces sp. | reverse complement strand
CCCCGACCGAAAAACGACGACGGGAACAACCGGGGGGGCTGACGCCGCCCTGCTCGCCACATCGCGGACGGAGTTGCTCGTCAGACTCGCTCGACTGTTGTTGCAGCAACAACCTTCCGATGACAAAGCGGCGGATCGGTTGTTGGAGTTTGTAATCACTCACGCGCAGGATCGTGAGTGGCTCAAGTTGGCAAAGCAGTTGCGGGTCGTGTCGCTGGCCGGGCAACGGCGCATCTCCGAAGCGGAGCGATTGATCGGATCGCTCGAAGCCGCAGGGCCGGACGAGTCGCTGACGCTACTGGATGGACTCTCGGCCGTCGCGGTCCGCAGCGACCTCGGCACGCAACGGCTGGTGGCGGACTTACAGTTGCGAGCGTCTCAGAGTTTGAACGACGCGGCGGCAAAGCTCACCGAGCCGCAACGACTACGACTGCTGCGTTCACGAGCCGAGGCATTCGCGGCGACCGGTCAACCGACGAAAGCGATCGGGGTCTATCAGCAGCTTGTCGAAAAATCGCCTCGCGACCTGAAGCTCGTCCGAACGGTGGCCGAGCTGTGTGAATCACTCGACACGAAGGAGGGAACTCAGCAAGCAAAGTCGCATTGGCGGCGGCTGGAAGGCTTGCTCAAGGCCGGCAGCGCGGAATGGCTCGACGCGCGGTGGCACGTCATCCGCTGCTGCCGCAAGCTCGGCGAGCAGGCCGAGGCCGACAAGCTGCTGAAGGTCACGAAGCTGCTGTACCCCGACCTCGGCGGCGAGGCGATGCGAGCGAGATTCGAGGAGCTGTAGGCGTAGGGTGGGGGGGGGGGGAGCGACCCCCCCCAAATAGCGGTGGGGTGGGTG
>CAZILR010000705.1:0-3470 GCA_964539995.1 uncultured Planctomyces sp. | reverse complement strand
CTGGCGCAGCGCGGTCAAAGCTCTGGAAGCAGCGTTGGGCAAAGGAGAGGGCGACGCTCGGCCGCTCGATCGCCGTAACGTGATGGTCATCGGCAGCGGCGGACTCGCCAAGTCCATGATCTTCGGCATTGCGAAACGCAAAGGACTCGTCAGTGTGACCAGTTCCAACGACAAAGAGGCTCAGGCTCTTGCCGTCCAAATGAACGTGCGGTTCGTGCCGTACCAGAACCTCTACAACACGCTGGCCGATGTCGTGGTCTTCGCCGACCCGGACATGCAGCTCGGCGGCAAGAAGGAAGAGTTCAATCCGGGCTACTTGCGAGCCAGCATGATGGCGATCGACGTCACAACGATGCCCGGCGAAAGCCCGGTGATGAAAGAAGCTCGCGAGCGTGGAGCCAAAACGGTCAGCCCGGTCGATGTCTATGCTGAGCAACTCGCGACGCAATTCAAGTCCGCCACCGGCCAAGACCTCCCCGCCGCCGATTTTCGGAAAGAGCTGACGACTGTTCCGGAGTGACGATTTTTCGCCACACGCGATCGCATCGTCTGCCCGGAATGGTGGCGACAATTGCGGCAGACCGCGACGCCCTCGGACAAACCTGGATGAGATCACCGAAACTCTTGAAGCAGACTCCGATTGAGTCGCCAACAAGCGGCTTTTTGAGTGTTCTGGCTCGCGGTCAAACTAAGAAGTGTGGACGCGCCGCAGATGTGGTTTGACAGACCGCGCTCTCGACCTACGGTTGAAGATGCCACTTTGTTTTTGAGCAAGTCATTCTTCACCCGGTCAAGAGAGTAAGCCATGAACCCAACATTGCAGCCGTTCTGGGAAACTTGTTTTTGGAGTCTGTTGGCGGTTGCCGGGGTGCTCGCGCTGATCGCCTTGGTGAGTCCCGCGACGTTTCGGTCGCTGGCGGAATATGGCGGTCGCTGGCGCGATTCGAGCAAGCTGCTCGAAAAACTCGACAAGCCCATCGACGTGGACCGGCTGGTGCTGCCCTACAGCCGAGTTCTCGGAGCCGCCGTGATCGCCACGATTGCGATCCTCTGCGCCCGATTCTCCGGTCACTAATTCGATTGGCCAACAAAAAGTCGCCCAAGGGTGCCCGGCACGTCGTCTGTTGTCTCCGTGGGACCGTGGAGTCATCTTCGACGTGACCGGGCCAGCCTTTTGATCTGCCCAACGGTGCTCCGAGCCATCTGCTGCGGAGAGGCTCAACCTCACGCGCCGCGCACGGCGTCGTTGATCATGCCGACGTACCACAAGAAAAATCGGAAGATGAAAAAAACGATGAACGTCGCGACCAGCAGCCACACCAACCAGCTCACCGCTGCGGTCAGCGCTTTGAGGCCACGACGAGCCTGCTCCTCAAATTGTGGACTGAGCCGATGCAACATCTCCGGCACGGTGCCGGAGGTCTCAGCGACCGAGACCATGTGCAGATAGTCTTCGGGAAACAAATGGCTGGCTTCGAGGACGACCGACAAGTCTTCCCCTTCGCGAATGCCGGCGCAAACCAGCGGTGTCGAATTCTGAAACGCGCCGTTGTTCGTCGCCCTCAAACTGGCGGTCAAGCTGCGATCGACCGGCATCCCGGATTGCTGCGTCAAATAGTACGCCCACGAAAACCTCGCGATTGCGAACGAACGCAGGCACGTTCCGAGCACCGGCACACGCAACCACAACGGATCGAGAATCCGTTTCGCCGCGAACATCCGCATCGAAACTTGATACCCGAACCACAACAGCCCCGCCCCGCCAAACGTGCAGCTCAACCAGATGATCGCTCCACTCACACCGGATAATCCGAAGGTCAACTGCTTCATATTCGGACCACCGGGATCGTCGCCGATTATTCCGAAGATCACGATCAGCAGCGCGATGATCAGCACCGCTGCCACCAGTTGAAACATCGGCCAGGCGATCGAGCTGATGAACTCGCGCCGCAGTCGCAGGTTGTTTTCGTAGTGCTCGGCCAGGTGCGTCAGCACTTCCGGCAGTGAACCGGTTCCCTCGGACATCTCGATCATGTCGATCATCAATTCGGGGAACGTCCGGCCTTGCTCACGCATCGCCGCCGAAATTTCGTGGCCAGCGGAGATTTGCCGGTTGATTTCCGCAAACGCCGCGCGGCAGCGCGCGTCACTGACCTTGCTCGATGCCAGCTTAAATGACTGCCGCACCTCAACACCGGACTCCAGCAACGTGCTGAGCGACCGGCAAGCATGAGTCAGCGTCTTGAGTGGAAGCGTCGCGGACATTTTGAAGAAGGGTTAGGGATTGGGTGTTGGGTGTTGAGGAGGTCGCTCCGACGAACACGCGGCGATGGCAGCAATCAAACACAAAGCAACGTCAATCGTGTTGATCTGTTCGGACCAGCGATGCAATTGCAAGAACCGAGCATCCCGCACGCCGCTCGGATCGGTGACGATCGCGTGCAGAGGCGAGTAAATCGCGAAGTAATCGACAATCATCAACAGCAATGCCAGCACCAGGCAACCGACGAGTCCCCACCACCGTCGGCGATGTTGATGACGGTCAACTCCCATCGCTCCGCCAATGAGGCCCACTCCGACGAGCACAAACCCGAAGCCGTAATACGCCGGAAACCGCAACGCGGCGAGCACGTTTTTCACGTCCGACCCAAACGCCGTCGAGCGTTGTTCGGCAATCGATGTCACGACAAACAGCGCCGCCGCACCAATCCAGGCAGAGAGCGCGAACCGAGCGATCGTCAAACAAATTCGTTGCATGTCGGAAGTCTAAGGGGTCAGGAGGGGATGCCAAATGACGAATGACGAAATACTCAATGGCGAAGGAAATCCGAATACCGATGCTCGAAGAAAGTCGGCAGTCACTGAAACGCTTTTGCACAATTCGTCATTCGGAATTCGTCAGTCTTTCGACATTGGGTATTTCGGCCTTCGTCATTCATTCCGGCTTTTCTCAATCGTGGTTCGCCTCCACAATGTCGCCACCATTCTTGCAGGAGCAACACCATGCCTGGACGCAAACCGACAAAACCCACTCGTGCTGCTGGACGCTCGCTCTCGTCAAAGTCGATGCGGCGAACCGGCAAATCCGTCGCGCGAGCCAAGCCAGTCAACGGCAAAGGCAAGCAGACGATTGGCGGCTATCTGATCCAGCGGTTGCAGGACTACGGCGTCGCGGACGTCTTTGGCATTCCCGGCGACTTCGTGTTGCAGTTTTACGGAATGCTCACCGACAGCCCGATCCGAGTCGTCGGCACAACGCGTGAAGACTGCGCCGGCTACGCGGCCGACGGCTACGCTCGCGTGCATGGACTTGGAGCGGTCTGCGTGACGTACTGCGTCGGCGGCCTGAGTCTGTGCAATTCGATCGCCGGAGCCTACGCCGAGAAGTCTCCAGTCATCGTCATCAGTGGCGCGCCGGGCATTGAGGAGCGTCGCTCGGACCCGCTGTTGCACCACCGAGTCCGTGACTT
>CAZILR010000704.1:0-3472 GCA_964539995.1 uncultured Planctomyces sp. | reverse complement strand
AATCGGGGAACTCGATGTTGGCGTCGGGTGAACTGAGCCTTCGCAGCAATGTCGAGATGAATTCATCGCGGCTGCGAATCGCGTCGATGAGCATGGCTTGGTCTGCGATCTCAAAATCGACGGCCGGAGGCGGTTCCGGCAAAGGTGGCGGAGCAGATCGTTCGGAGGCGACAGGCTCCTCCACTTTGGTGGGTGGGGGCGGCACTTCACGCGGTGGGGCGGGTGCAGGTGAGCTGACGGCAACGTCGTTGGAGCCCGCGTTGTCCATCATCGCCGCTTTGATCGCTTCCCAGCCCACTTTCCTTGGATCAGCCGCAAGGATGTCGGAAAAGACCGACGTACCCGCTGAGGCTTTCGGGGGTGGTTCGACAGACCGTTTGGCGGAGACCGTCGGTGCGGGAACAAATGCGTTGATGTTCGCGGGAGCGGTGCTGCCGGAGGCGACGAGTTCTCGCAATTCTGTGATCTGCGTCTCGATGCGTGTCAGAGTCTGGCACGCCTGCGCTTCTTCCCACTCGCCGAGCACACGCGTCAGTTGCTCGAACAGCGCTTGTTGATTCTCGACGAGTTCGGATGGCATTCCCGCAGCGACGGATCCGCCACGCGCACCTCCGCTACGCTGCATTCGGTCGAGCTGATCGGCCGCTTGCTCCAAACGCTGAGTCAACATTTGCACGACTTGATCACGCTCTTTGAGCGTGTCTTGAAGCGTGCGGATTCGTTTCTCGTAGGCGATGGCCAGTGGCTCGCCCGTCAAAACGGAAGGTGTAGGAGCCGCGAAGTTAGTTCCGCTTTTTGAGGCCAGCTCTTTAAGCGTTTGAATGGAACTCGCCAGGTTCGGTTTGGTGACACCAGTCACGTTTGGCCCTGTGGCGTTCGGCACAGGGCGTGACGAGGCTGCCGGCTTCGGGTTTTCCGAAGCCGCACCGGAATCGCGAACCGCTGGACGTACAGCGGAGTCGGCGGGGATCGACATGGAGTCCATCTCTAACGTAAGTCGGGACAGCATTTGTTCGAGGGCACTCACACGGCCTCGCTTCGCCAGCGGACGACGAAAATGGCCGAGCAACCCGACTTCCAAGGTTAGTTCAAAGAACGCAGGCTCACGGTGGTGGTTGTCCGCACCTTCGGCGAAGCGAGTCCGGTCGTGACGGTGCTAGCGATTGTCGTCAACCTGCGGGTTGACCACGCATTCCGGATGTCCACCAGAAATCGTCGCCGCGACTTGCCGCGCGGCTCGCACACGCAAATCCATCAGAGATTCCGCCGACACGAATGCGGAGTGCGGCGTGACGATCACGCGCTCGTCCCGGAACAACGGCAGAGACAGATCGGGCGGTTCCGGATCGAACACGTCGAGCGCCGCCCCTGCAATTCGGCCGGCGTGCAGAGCCTCCCACAGCGCCGCGTGGTCAATCAGCCCGCCACGCGATGTGTTCACGACGAACGCCGTTGGCTTGAGCAATGCGAGTGATTCGCGATTGAGCAAGTGCCGCGTCTCCGCCGTAAGTGGCACATGCAGCGAAATGAAGTCGCTGAGCCGCAGCAAATCTGGCAACTCGACCATTTGAACGCCGCTGCCGTGATCGTGGCCGGATCGCGTCCAGGCGATGACCTCGAAGCCAAACGCGCGAGCACGCTCCGCGACCGCTCGCCCGATGCGGCCCATACCGACGATTCCCAGCACCGACCCGCGCAGCCGCCGCAGCGGCCAGCCGGCTTGCAGACGATACTCGCCTGATTTTGTTCGCTGATGAAAGAACGAGACCTTGCGAGCGCAGGCCAACAGCAGCGCGATCGCGTGATCGGCGACTTCCTCGACGCAGTAGTCGGGCACGTTCGTCACGCGAATCCGCCGCTCGGTCGCCACCGCGACCGCGATGTTGTCCAAGCCGATTCCCATGCGAGCGATGTGCCGGCATTTGACCGCCGCACGCACGACCGCCTCTGTCACCGGTGCCCAGCAGGTCATGATGGCATCGACGTCAACGGCCAGCCGAGTCAGCGTCGTTTCCGAACCGTCGGGTGCTTCGATCAGCTCGGCATCGACGGCGGCCAGTTCGCGTTGCTCGACGGAACTGTCCGGCCACGCTCGATCGGTCAGCAGCACTCGCCACGACATCGGACTCTCCCACCAATTAACTGCCGACGGCTTGCGTCCACATCGCACCGTTGCGTAGTGCGAGGTTCGCCATGTGGGCGGCCGAGGCCGAACCGACGCCGGCTTCGGCCGGAGCATTCGGTTTCTTGCGGCTGCGAATGCACTCGATCCAGTTTGCGAGGTGCAGCGTTTCGCCATCGGGCAGGTTGTAGAAATCGGCTCCACGCGGGCCTTCGCCGAGGATCAGTTCGCTCGGCTTGAGTTTCTTATTGCGATCGGGGGTGATGACGTAGCCGCCGCGGTCGATGTACAGCGTTCCCTCGGTCCCCATGAACTCGACCATCGCGCCGTTGCGAGCATTGCTGAAGGTTCCCTCGAAGTACGCCTGCACGACGCGGTCCTTGGCGGGCGTGTATCGCAACAGCGTCTGCACGGTGTCGGGTGTCTCCCACAAGCCAGGAGCCATGAACCAGTCACCGATGCTGGTCGCGGCCTGCGGGTGATCGAGATCCAGAATCCAATGCACGACGTCGATCCAATGCACCATCAGGTCGGTGAAGATGCCGCCGCCAAAATCCCAGAACCAACGCCATTGCCGCATCCGGTATTCGTCGAACGGCTGATCCTTCGCATTGCCGAGGAACCGTTTCCAATCGACGCTTTTGGGGTCGATGGAATCCTTTGGCCGCTGTGCTCGCGGCGAGTTGCGGTTCCAGGTCAGATGCACCTTCAGGACGTCGCCGAGCTGGCCGGACCTGATGATCTCGTTGGCCTTCTGGATGTGCGGCATCGACCGCTGCTGCGTCCCGACCTGCAGGATGCGGCGATGTTTGTTCTGAGCTTCGATGACCGCCGTCCCTTCGGACAGATCGTGCGTCAGCGGCTTCTCGACGTACACGTCCTTGCCGGCGGCACAGGCATCAATCGTCAGCGGCACATGCCAGTGGTCCGGCGAGCCGATCAGTACCGCGTCGATGTCTTTCCGATCGAGCAACGCGCGATGATCTTTCGTCGCGAAAGCGTTCGGCTCCGCCAGCTTTTTACCGGCTTCAAGCGCCGTGTCCCACACGTCGCACACGGCGACGATTTTCACGCCGGGAATCGTCCGCAGCGACTCCATCAACCGGCGACATCGTCCGCCGGTCCCGATGCAGCCGACGTTGATGGTCTCGTTGGCGGCGAAGCCCTCCGCGGTGGCCGTGTAACCGGCGGCGAGTACTCCCGCAGCGGTGGCACCCAACGATTCCAGAAACTCACGGCGGTCGGTGTGGTCGGCCATCGGTCTGCCCTTCGGATGTCGGATGGCCGCCCTCGGCCGTCCGTGTTTGAAAACGAAAACCACAGGACGGCCGAGGGCGGCCATCCGACTTT
>CAZILR010000703.1:0-3475 GCA_964539995.1 uncultured Planctomyces sp. | reverse complement strand
GTTGAGGTTTTTGATCTCGACGATCGGCGTCGCGATCTTTTGGCCGTCGTCGCCGTGAACCCACAGGATGACTTTCGCGTCGCAGCGCAGCGATCCCTCCTGCATGTTGCAGTCGGAGACGGCGATGTACGTCAGCAACAGCTTCAACTCTTCGAGATATTTTTTCGCTTCGGCCGCTGATCGCAGGTCCGGTTCGCTAACGATTTCCAAGAGCGGCGTGCCGGCTCGGTTCAAATCGACGTGGCTGTCCTGGCCTCGCCCGGATTCGTCGTGCATGTTCTTGCCGGCATCCTCCTCGAGGTGCGCGCGAATCAGCCGAATCTTTTTCGTCTCACCCTTCCCGATGTCCGTGTCGATCTCGACGTAGCCGTGGCTGCTAAACGGCAAGTCGTACTGGCTGATTTGATAGCCCTTCGGCAAATCGGGGTAGTAGTACTGCTTGCGGTCCCACTTCGTGAACCGAGCGATGTCGCAGCCCAGAGCCAGCGCGGTCTTCAGCGACAATCGGAACGCGGTGCGATTCATGACCGGCAAGGAACCCGGCAATCCGAGACAGACGGGGCACGTTTGCACGTTCGGATTGTCCGGGTTGAACGCGGATGAGCATCCACAAAAGATCTTCGTTTTCGTCTGCAACTGGACGTGAACTTCCAGGCCGATAATGGTTTCGTAGTGCATGAGCCGTTTCTTCGAGGGAGGCGTTTCCGCGCCGAGCTTTGAGTCGTCCGGATTGCAGCAAAGGTCTCACCCGGTTGCAATCAGGAGGCGATCGGAGTCCCTTGTGAGCGTCCAGGCCACGGTCGCACGGGTTCGTGCCAGAATGATTTCAATTCGTGGCAAACCAGTACCGAATGGCCACAATCACTCCGTAAGACGCGGCGGCAACAATTCCGGATGCCGGGATCGTCAGGATCCATGCCCAAATCACACGACGGGCGATTCCCCATTGGACGGCCGAGAATCGTTGAACGGCACCGACGCCGACAATCGCACCAGTAATCGTGTGCGTCGTGCTGACTGGAATCCCCATGTGAGCCGTGCCGAACAGGGCCACGGCAGCGGCGGTTTCGGCGCAGGCTCCGCTGTACGGCCGCAGTTTCGCGATCTTCAGGCCCATCGTCTTCACGATACGCCAGCCACCGCACAATGTTCCGAGGCCGATCGCCAGGTGGCAGACCAACACGATCCAGAAGGGAAACGTCTCCGCGCCCGACTCGAAGCCGACCTGCCGCTCTTTCCACAGTGTGGCGTACATCAGCGCGGCGACGATCCCCATTGTCTTCTGGGCGTCGTTGGTGCCGTGGCCCAGACTGAAGGCGGCGGCAGAACCGAGTTGCGCAATTCGGAACCACCGATCGACCTTGGAGGGCAGAGCACGCCGAAATGTCCACAGCAATCCAATAATCAAGATCAAGGCCAGCACCAATCCCACGAACGGCGAGATCACGATGTACTGCACCGTCTTGAGGAATCGGTCCCATTGCAACACGCCGGAAAATTTCCAGGCGTGCGCCATCGCCGCTCCACCGAATCCGCCCAACAAGGCGTGCGAGGAACTGGTCGGCAAGCCGACATACCATGTGATCAGATCCCACACGATGGCCCCGATCAATCCGGCGAAGATCACATCGGGCGTGACAAACTCTTTATGCACCATCTTGCCGACGGTGTTGGCGATCGCGACGCCAAAGACCCACGCTGCGGCAAAATTCCACCACGCCGCCCACAACACCGCAGGCAGAGGCCGCAGCACGCGCGTGCCGACGACCGTCGCGATCGAGTTCGCCGCATCGTGAAATCCGTTGATGAAATCAAACGCCAGTGCCACGATGAGGATCAGCAGCACATACGGATGCTGCACGATCTGCCCCATGTCGCGCACGAATTCCCCAAAGACCTGATCCATCGCTTCCATTCAGAGTCGCTCCAGTTTGGCAAGGTGCGGTCGAGACGCTCAACTTGCCTTCACGGCGATCTCGTTGATCACATGCGCCACGTCGCGGCAGGCATCAACGGTGTTTTCCAGCCACGAATACACTTCTCTTTGCTTGATGAACGTCATGATTTCCGGCGGGTTGGCGAACAAGTCCGCCTCGACGTTGCGGTACACTTCGTCCGCCATGTTTTCCAGCCGGCTGATCTCGCGCAACTCGATGGCCATCTTCTCGGAACTGATGTACTTGTTCTTGCGGAGCATGCTCACGGCCCGTTGCACATGGTTGCACGACTCTTTGATAATGAGCGCCATCTTGACCGCTTCAGGAGTCGGCTTTTCGATGCCGAACGCGGTCAGCCGGAACGCCGCCTCTTCCAGGTTGTCGAGCACATCGTCAAGGCTCGTGGCGAGCGCGTGAATGTCTTCACGGTCGAACGGCGTAATGAACGTACGGCCGAGCGACGTCAGAATCGATTCGACGGCGATGTCGCACTTGTTCTCAAGCTCGCTAATCTCGTTCATTCGCCGTTCGCGATGATCGAAGAGGTCCACGAGTTCCGCGAACGTCTGCGCCGCATCGACGATGATCTTCGTCACTCCGTCGAATTGGTCGAAGAATTTCTGTTCCCGCGGAATCAAAGAGAATCGCATGGTGCTCCTTGAGGGTGCAACGAGGTTAAACGGCGGCCTTCGAGAGGCCTTCACGCAAGCTTTACGAGTTTTTCACGCAAACTTCACGAGCCGCAATTTACTCGGACGGCGAACCGACTCGCAACTCGGTCACACCGCTGAGCCACGGCTGGCGAATTCTTAAAGTTGCGATGTCTGTGTCGCCCGACCCCTTGTGGGTCGGAGGATTCGATGCTTCCCCCAAACGACCGCCGAATCTGGAATCACCCGACCCACAAGGGGGCGGGCTACAGTTTGCCAAGGACGATGAATTAGCCAGCCGTAACCGCTGAGCCGCTCGCCACGGGTAGGCGGATGACGAAGGTACTGCCACGCCCGAGATCGCTGGCGACTTCGACAGCACCACCGAAGACCTGCACCCAATGCTTCACAATCGACAAGCCGAGGCCAGTGCCTCCCAGTTCGCGCGAGCGGGCTTTATCGACCCGATAGAACCGCTCGAAGATGCGGGCTTGATGTTGTTTGGGAATGCCGATGCCGGAGTCCTCGACCTCGATCACCACTCGGCGGCCGTCGATGCGCCAGCGCAACGACACGCGACCTCCCGACGGCGTGTACTTGATCGCGTTGTCCACCAGATTATTGAGCACCGTCAGCAAGCCCTCCTCGTCTGCCCAGACGACGACACTCTCTGACGGTGGCTGCGACCGCAACTCGACTCCTTTGGACGCCGCGACCGGCAAGTACTCATCCAGGCAAACCTGCACGGTGCTCGCAACCGGGACCGGCAGCAGTTCGTAGGCGTCCTCGGCCGCCTCGATCCGTGCAAGGCTCAGCAGGTCGAGGATCAGCTTGTGAAGCCGCTCAGCTTGCTCGTCGATCCGCTCCAGGAACTTGCGGTTGTTGTTT
>CAZILR010000702.1:0-3475 GCA_964539995.1 uncultured Planctomyces sp. | reverse complement strand
CAGCGCGGAGACGAACAGTGGGATCACCGCCGAGTACGGACTGCCGGGATCTTGTCGCTCACCGAAGATGTTGAAGTACCGCAGTCGCACAGTTTCGAGCGGATAGACCGCCGCGAACGATTCGCAGTACAGCTCGCCGGCTAGCTTCGCGGCAGCATACGGCGAGAGCACCTGCGGCAACTGCGATTCTCGCTTCGGCATGACCGGGTCGTTGCCGTACGCGCTGCTCGATCCGGCGTACACAACGCGCCGCACGCCTGCTTGCCGAGCGGCATCGAGTACCGTCACGGTTCCCGTCACGCAGGCAGTGTGGACGGCAACAGGGTCTTTGACACTCAACGGGACGGATGCCAACGCCGCTTGATGGAAGATGACCTCGACTCCTTCAACTGCGCGGCGCACAGCGATCGGATCAGAGACATCTCCCTGCAAGAACTCCACGCTGTCTTTCAGATGAGCCAAGTTGTCGCGCGAACCGGTGCAAAGGTTGTCGAGCACTCGGACGCGGTGTCCTTCCTCGACCAACCGCGTCGTGATGTGCGAGCCGATAAATCCCGCTCCGCCGGTCACCAAATACGTCGTCACGAAACAAACTCCCCGACCTGTGCGACAAAAACACGTCGGGAAACTTTAGCACCTGAATCGAGGGCAACGGCGAAACGTGGGTGCGGAGTGGCGGTGAAGCGGCCAGCAAAACCGGCACAGTTCGCGCGATCGGAGGAATCAGAGCGGCAAACGTAGACCGGACGCCCACGTCCGGTCTGCCAGCCGTAATCGACCGGACGTGGGCGTCCGGTCTACGACGACTATTTCCCGTCGGTGCGGAACGGCGACGCCGGCAGGCCCGCGCCGTTGACCAAATTCGCCTCCGGGTTGTCGGCCCAGGCGTAGCGAACCGCCTTCGGCTGCTTGATGTCCGGATGCGAAACGATGACTTGATCGCCGTCGATGCGCGCTTTCGCCACCAGCCATTTCTGGTCGGCACCGGCAATCGCGAAACCTTTGAGCTCTTCACCGTTCGCCTTCAGGCCCGCGGCGTATCGGAACGAGAGTACGACTTCCTCGCCAACGATCTCATAGCCATCGGGAAGCGGGCCAGATGCGACGACGCTCTTTTGGTTGTAAACCTTGGCCAGCGCCCACATCGCCAGACGCTTGCCGACTCCCTGTTTGTCCTTCGGGTGGATGTCGTTCGCTTCACCCAGATCGAGCGTGATCGCCATGCCCGTGTTCGGAACTTTCAGAGTCTTGAGCATCTGTTCGCGAACGATCGTCCAGCCGGTCTCTTCGACAGGTTCCGATTGAGCCTTGTGGAACAGCGGTAACTGCACCCAAGCGACAGGGAAGTCTCCTTGTCCCCAGCGACCGCGCCAGTCGGCAATCAGCGTCCGCAATTGCAGACCGTAGTTCTCGGCCCCAGCTCCTTGCCGAGCCGAGTTTGCATTCGACTCCCCCTGATACCAGATCGCCCCGCGAATCGCATACGGCACGAGCGGTGCGATCTTGCCGTTGAACAGCACGGCCGGATGATGTGAATTCTTGCGCGGGTTGACGGGCGGAAGCGGTCCACGGGGCGGTTGCTTCCCGTCAGCGCGAGCTTTCTTCGCGACTTCGCGCCACGCGGCGAATTGTTTCTCAAATTGAGCCTTCGCTTTTTCGGGATCATAGGTCGCCGTGTCGTTGTCCCAGCGAGCGAACAACGGCTTGAGGTCCGCGAGATCTTTCTGAGCGGCCATGCTGGTCCACGCTTCGATTGGTGTACCACCGACCGACGAATTGATCAGGCCGACCGGAACCTTCAACGTCTTGTGCAACTCACGACCAAAGAAGAATGCGGTCGCGGAAAAGTTGCCAACGGTTTCAGAGCTGCACACTTCCCATTTGCCAGAGCCACCCTCTTGCGGCTCGGTCGCAGGGCCAGAGCCTTCGCGGAACATGCGGATGTTCGGCAGATTTGCAGCGGCTTGCTCGACTTCAAAATCTTTCGACCGCGAGACCGTCATCGCCATGTTCGACTGACCGGAACCGAGCCACACTTCGCCGACCAGCACGTCGGTGACTGTGATCGTATTCTTGCCTTTGACCGTCAACTCGTGCGGCCCACCCGTCGTCAACTTGTCGAGCTTTACCATCCACTTGCCGTCGGCTCCAGCCTTTGCCGATTTCGATTGTCCAGCGATGGAGACCGTGACTTCCTCGCCGTTCTCCGCCCAACCCCAAATCGGCGCAGACATGTCCTGCTGCAAGACCATGTGGTCCGAGGTCACCGCCGGCAGTCGGACATCGGCCTGCGCGGAAAGCGGCACGAACGAAAACAGCACGACAACCGGAAGCCAATTCGACCAGCGTGAGACGTTGGAAGTCATGATGAATGTCCTGTGAGAACGGTCGAAGGACGAGCGAGGGGTGACAACAAGATACCCATCACGTCGCTCAGTGCCACCTTGACACTGAAATTTGGCGGTCCTAGAACCCCGCCCCGACAAGGACGTCAAACTATGCTCAAGGACGAGCTTTCTTCATTTGCTGAAACCGACATCGCCGATGAGCGAGTTTTGAACGGCCAATTGCCGACACGGTTGCGGCTGTTGTGCGTCGGAGTTCGTGAACCTTCGTGGGTTGGGCTGACTTTGCAACTCGATGCCGAGGGGGGTGTCGAGCCGCGATTCCGCTGGGTCTCGACCGCGACCGAGGCGTTGACGCTGCTCCGCGACGACCCGTTTGACGCCGTGCTGATTGCCGCAGCCTCAGAGGCTTTCGCCGAATCGGCCTCTTTGGTCAAAGCGATCCGAGCCAGCGGTTGCGAAGATCCGCTCGTGCTGATCGCCCCGCGCATTTCCGATTCCGATTGGCTCGACCTGTCGCGAGAAGAATGCGAGCTGTTGCAGTCGGCTCAGGTTTGGGATTCCCCCGCACTGGTCTCGGTCATCAAGCGAGCGATCTTTCGCAGCGAGCAGACTCGGCAATCGCGCCGGCTCGAAATCGCGCAGACCAAACGGATGGCTCGCGAACGTGACGAGGCCGAACACCTGCTCAACCAGCAACGCCGGATCATCGACGACCTTGATGCTCGCGACGCGGCTGAACCGACGAACGTCACGCGGCAGGCAATGCTGGATTGTTTCGGACGAGTCCCCTCCTGCCGCACGTCGCTGCCGCCGGAGATCAACGGTTACTACCAAGAACTGCTGCGGACCTACGTCATCATGGGTTCGGGCAACCTGGGTGGCGAAATCGCGAAGCTGGCCGATCTGCTGGCCGTCGCCGGTTGTGGACCGCGTGAAGCGTTGAGTTTACATCTCGAACGAGTCGAATCGCTGGTCGGTGGTCTCGGCAATCGCAGCACGCGACACATCCTGGCCCGCGCGGATTTGCTTGCGCTGGAGCTGATGATTCACCTCGGCGAATCGTACCGCCGCCGTGTGGTTGCCTGATCTGTCTTCCGTAGGGTGGGACCAGCGCAGCGCCGGCCAAC
>CAZILR010000701.1:0-3481 GCA_964539995.1 uncultured Planctomyces sp. | reverse complement strand
AAAAACACTTCGCCTCATCGTCCGCCAGTTCCTAACTTTTGCACTTTGCACTTTGCACTCTGCACTTTTCACTGTGCCGCTTGCTTTTGGCGCTGAGCCAATCGAGGCCGACATCCTCCTCAAAGGTGGGACGGTCTTTGACGGCACCAACTCGGACGGCAAAGTTGGCGACGTCGCGATCAAAGGGGACCGCATCGTCGGTGTCGGCAAGTTCGAGGTGGGATCGGCCGAGTGGGAGATCGACTGCACGGGACTCGTCGTTTGCCCAGGTTTCATTGATCTGCACAACCACAGTGACTCGCAAATCGTGTCGCCGAAGACGCGGGCCAATGTCAACTTCGTGATGCAGGGTTGCACGACGATCGTGACCGGCAACTGCGGATCGGGTCCGGTCGATTGTGGCGAGTACCTCGCGAAGATCGACGCCTCCGGCGCGGGGACGAATGTCGCTCACTTGCTGCCGCAAGGATCGCTGCGAGGCAAAGTGATCGGCAGCCTTCAGCGGAAGGCGTCGTCCGATGAAATTCGGCAGATGCGCGAACTGGCCGACAAGGCGATGAAGGACGGCGCGTTCGGCATGTCCACCGGACTGATCTACGTCCCCAGCAGCTACGCCGACACCGCCGAGCTGATCGAGATCGCAAAGGTCGTCGGTAAACACAACGGCATCTACGCCAGCCACATTCGAGGCGAAGGGAAAGACCTGCTCGATTCTGTGGGTGAGGCGATCAAGATCGGCCGCGAAGGGAACTGCCCGACGCATGTTTCACATTTCAAAGCGAGCGGCCAGGAAGCCTGGGGTTTGATTCGTGCCGCCGCGCAGCTCATCGAAGAGGCTCGCAAATCGGGACTGAAAGTCACCGCCGACCAATACCCGTACATCGCGTCGAGCACTTCGCTGGATGCCACAATTCTGCCGACATGGTCGCTGGCCGGCGGTCGCGAAAAGCTCCTCGAACGGCTGAAGGACAAAGAGCAGTCCGCTCGCATCGTGAAATTTGTCACGGAGCGACTGGAGAAGGCCGACGACGGCGAACGCATCCGCATCACGTCCTGTGCGAAGCACCCGAAGTACGTCGGCCGGAGCATCGCGGCCATCGCGAAGTCTGAGAAATCCAAGCCGCTCGACGTGGCCTTGAAGATCACGCGTGACGGTGGAGCCGGTATCGTCAGCTTCAGCATGAGCGAAGAGGACGTGCGCTACGCAATGACGCTGCCGTGGGTCGCGACCGCGTCCGACGGCCGAGCCTACCTTCCCTCCGCCGACAAGCCGCACCCGCGCAGCTACGGCACGTTCCCGCGCAAGATCGGCGAATACTCGGTGAAGGAAAACGTCCTGCCGCTCGCCGCCGCGATCCGCTCCTGCACGTCGCTCCCCGCCGACATCCTCGGCCTCCCCGACCGAGGCCGCCTCGCCGTCGATCACTTCGCCGACGTCGTCGTCTTCGATCCGAAAAAAATCCGAGACACCGCCACTTTCGACAAGCCCCACCAATACGCGACCGGCCTTCAATACGTCTTCGTCAACGGCGAACCCGCCGTGAAGGAGGGCGAAGCGACAGGGACATTGGCTGGACGAGCGTTGAAGCGGCCAGAAGGAAAATGAGAGCGTCCGCGACGCGAGCCGGTTACACTACCGCCCGTCCGCAGTTCCTTGATGGAGAGTCCAGCGATGGTTGCCAGCATTTCGCCTCCAGAAACATTTGCCGAGATGTGGGAACGTCTCGGAAACGTCCCGCTCAATCGCATCCGCATGTTTCCGCCTCCCGGCACCGCGACCGTTGAAGACGTTGAGCGGTTGTGCAATCGCGAGCCGAAGAGCCTCTGCGAACTCATCGATGGCGTGCTGGTGGAGAAAACGATGGGACACGTTGAATCTCGATTGGCGTTTCGACTCGGACATCTTTTGCAAGCGTTTCTTGACGAGCACGACCTTGGCATCGTTGCGGGAGCCGATGGGCCGCATCGAGTTCATCCCGATCAGGTGCGTTTTCCCGACGTCGCCTTCATTGCCTACGAGAACATTCCAGAGGACGCCAATCCAAACACAGCGGTTCCCAACTGGATTCCGTCGCTCGCCGTGGAAGTCATCAGCGAGAGCAACACCAAAGCCGAGATGGCTCGCAAGCTGCGCGACTACTTTGATGCGGGCGTCAAACTGGTGTGGTACGTCGATCCGCCCACACGATCGGTGCGGGTTTATCACTCGCCGGAGACCTTCGTCACGAAAGGCGAGCACGACGAACTCGACGGCGAGGACGTGCTCCCCGGCTTCCGCGTCTCCATCTGCGACTGGTTCGACCGCGCGTTGCGCGTGCGACCGAATTGACCCATTCCAGTGCGGTTCACAAATGGGATTTGCTGATGGTTGAAAATGATCTCAAGTGGGCATGGGAAGAGATGGGGAAGCTGCTCTACATCGGCTTCCATGATGGCTTACACGACCCTCATAAAGAGCCCTGGGAGCAAGACGACGATGATTTGCTCAAGGTTTGGAGCCGAATCACTCATCCCAAGAACTGCGAGGCTCTTCGTCAAAAGCTTGGAACCGGTGGAAATCCGGATGGAGAGCGAATGATTCAGGAAGCCTATCGCCAAGCAGTCGCACGCTCGAAGAGAAACTAGCCTTTGACAAGCTGGCTAAGTTGCTTGAACTCCGGCGAACCGGCCGCGGCGCACCATTCGAACATGACGGATTCGGTGGTGGTGACGATCGCTCCGCTGGCAGCCATGCGGCGGAGGGCAATTTTCCAATCGAGTTTGGCTCGGCTGGCGAGGGCGTCGGCGGGGACGAAGACTTGATAGCCGCTCGACAGCAGGTCGAGCACCGTTTGCAGCACGCAGACGTGAGCTTCGATGCCCGCCACGACGATTTGATACCGGCCATCGGGATGCTCGGCCGCCGTGCCCCAGCCCAGACACTCGGCCGCGCTGAAGCAGACTTTGTCCGGGATCGCCGCGCCGTCGAGCAACTCGCGCAGTTGCGGCACCGTCGAGCCGAGACCTTTCGCGTACTGCTCGGTCGCCGAGACCGGCACACCGAACAGCTTCGCCGCTTCGATCAGCTTGCGGCAGTTCGCGATCAGCGACTCGCGCACGGGAATCGCCGGCATCAGCTTTTCTTGGACATCGACGATCAGCAATCGGCTTTCGTTGCGACCGATCAGTTCGCGGCTGCGTTCGTAAGTCATGCGATCTCCTTGTCGCCACGCTCGCCAGAGCGTGGGTCGTCGCGTTCACTCGCCCACGCTCTGGCGAGCGTGGCTACCGCAGTTTTGTGCCGTAGTGAGGTGAATCGTGCAAGCTCCGGCCGACGGATGCGACGCAATCTCGTCGCGGCGACGGATGGCCTCTGGCTCATCGCGGCAGAGAACCCACAGCGTCGGCCCCCACGAAGATTGGCCGACTCCAACGTGGCCTTGTTCGGTGAGCCACTGAGCGAGCGCGGCCATCTGCGGATCGGCGAAGACTCCCCCTTGAA
>CAZILR010000700.1:0-3486 GCA_964539995.1 uncultured Planctomyces sp. | reverse complement strand
ACGCCCAGATTCAGCGAATCTGGGCGCGCTGCTAATGCTCCGGCCGCGAACAGCAGCGAGTCGCCCGGCAGGAACGGTGTCACGACGAGACCGGTCTCGCAGAAGACGATCAGAAAAAGAAAGACGTAGGTCCAAAGTCCGACCCAATCGAGCATCTCTTGCAGGTGCCGGTCGAAGTGCAGAAACAGGTCGATTACCTGTTGAATCCATTCCATCATGACTCCCAACATCACAAGGCTCACGGTGCGTGCTGCGAGTGGTAGTCCAGAGAGCGTTGCCGTGGGAAGACGAGACAAGAGCGGAATCAACTCACGCTCGTCGGTGCCGACTCGGTCGAAGTGTTGACCGCCGTTGCTGGAGGATGAGAGGTCGCCTCGACGGTGATTGGATGAGTGGGGGCGAAACTCTCGGTCACCGGATCGAAGCGAGATTCGGCAGGCTTTTCGGTGAGCCAGTTGTCAGGCAACTGGTCAGGAATGGCAGTCGTCGCGGCCACGATCGTGCGTGGGCGTCGCAGGCCGTAGATGGCGAACCAGCCGAAGAAGCTCAGCAGCAGCACGCCGCCGATGAGCGTCAGGAAGGCGGATTCCCAGTTGCCGTTTTTCGCGGAGCCAACAGGGCGTGTCGCGGGACGCAGTCGGCCGATCAGCAGCGGCGAGTTCTTCTTCACGTCGAAGGCTTGGTAGCTCATCCATTTCAAAAAGTAGCCGACAAAGACGACGTCCGCTTCGACATCGGTGCCGGTGGGCAGGCCGTCCGGCTTGTCTGGAAAGACGACGCAAAACGGAAATGAGCGGGAGTCGTCGGTCCAGCCCCAGGCTTCATACACGACGTTCAAGTCTTGCGGGTTCTTCGACGGTTCGAACTTCTGCACTCGGCGAACATGCAGCTTCAGGCGGATCGGTAGTCCGCGATAAAGATTCGGCTCCTCCCACAGACTCGAATACGGGACGTCGCGGCGTGCGAGCTTTTCAAAATCTGCGAACGGCCGCGTGCGGCTCCAGCGCATCAGTTGCCAATAGGCCGACATCTCGAAGCTTTGTAATGGCTGACGATCTTGGACCGCCTTGAGGTTGGATTGCAGCTTGAGCAGTTCATCCGCGTCGGTCTCGTTCGGGCCGAGGACGATGTTTTCAGGAGTGGTGAGCGGAGAGTGGGGAGTGGGGAGTGAATTCTTTGGCTTCGCACTTTCGGCCACGTCCGCACTGTCAGCTCGGCTTTCGTTGGTCAGCCAGCTCCAGAACTGCGGCTCTTTGGCTCGCTGGTACAGCATTCCCAAGACGAGCAAGCCCATCAGCAGCGAGAGCGCTCGCGCCGGCGGAAGCGTATGTCCGTAGGGGCGTGCCAGGCGACGTCGCATGAGTGGCTCCCGTTACCGCTGCATCTCCACGAAGCTGACTTTGCCGAGCGGCTTGCCGTCGGGCAGCTTTTGTTGAGCGCAGACATCAACCAGCTTCAAGAGTTCTTCGTAGCGCAGGTTTCGATCGACCTCGATTTGAATCCGATCGTACAAGACGTTTCCAGCCGCGAACAATGGGGCGATGCGGCGGCCGATCCCGGCCACGGTTGCCGGAGTCAGTCGGCCGGCGGCGATCACGTTGGATTCGAGGCGGACTTGTGACACGTCTCCCGCTTCGGTTGCCGTAACGAACAGATGCAGGGCGTGCAAATTGGGCGACGAATTCCCCTCGGTGCCGACGGTCTGAGTCGATTGCACATTCGTCTGCGGAATCGGCGGGGGCATGTTCAGCGACAGGTGTCCTTCAATCGGAGCCGGCCGGAACGTCAGAATGAAAAAGGCCAAAAGCTGAAAGGCCATGTCGAGCATGGCGGTCACATTCAGCTTGACCGCGCCACTGTTTTTGCGGCGATGACGACGACGGCCCATGCTAGCGTCCCCCCTCGCCGGCCCCGGTCATCGCGCTGAGCGAAAACTGGACGTAGCCGCTGTCCTGGCAGAGCTTGATGACGTGGTTCACCAGATGAAATTTCGTCCCTTTGTCGGCTCGCAGCACGACGGGCACGGGAAGTTCCTTCGGATCGGATTCGCCGGAAGCTCGGAGCTTTTTCTTCAAATCCGCGGCCTCGTCGGCGATGAACTTTTCGGCCGACACGACAGCCCCGAAGACTTTGACTCGCCCCTCGTTGTCCACGTTGAGCATCAGAGGTTCGTAGTCACCTTTCCATTCCAGCGGCCGAGCGGACCCCAGCACCGGAAGCTGCAACGATTGATCCAACGCCGCTCCCTTGAAGTTGATCACCAGCATGAAAAAGGTGATCAACTGAAAGACCATGTCGAGCAGTGGCGTGAGGTCAGGTTCCGCCGTCCCTTCGGATGATTGCGACACCGGCGGCCTCCTTTCGAGTCAGAGCTACGCTTGTGGGGGAGCCGTCTTGGAGTGCGCGGCGGCGTGCATCTTACGAATCAATTCGTCCGAGAGATTCTGCACATCGACGGTCAGTGTCGAAACTCGATCTTTGAATAACGCGAAGAGGTAAATGGCCGGCACCGAGATGGCCACTCCCTCGAACGTCAGCACGAGGGCTTCGGAAATGTTGCCGGCCACTTCGCTCGCCTTCAGTTGTGTTCCCGAAAGGGCGATCCCGCTGAAGGCACCGATCATGCCTTTGAGCGTCCCCAGCAGTCCGATCATCGGCCCCAGCGAGCCGATGACGGCCAGCAAGCTGATCCGCTTTTCCATGTGAACGGTGATCGCTTCGCCGGTGCGGTCCATCGCCTCGCGAGCCTCGCCCAACCCCGTGGACATGGCCGTCATGCCGGCGATCAGCAATTGCCCCAACGCCGATTCGCTTTTCTTCGCCGCCTGATAGACGCCGTTGTAATCGCGCTTCGTCAGCAAGCCTTCGATCTGTTCCAGCAAATCGGGCGGAGCCACGATCTCCGGGCGAAACTCCAAGAACAGCGTCACGACGCGATGCACGAAGAAAATCGAAATCACCAAGATGATCGCTCCGATCAATCCCGAAGTCTCGATCAGCCACATCAGCATCGACTGGCTTTCGGCCGGAGCTTCGGCGGCGTCGCCACCCTCGGTCGCCTTTGCGGCTGGCTTTTCGGCAGCCGGCTCTTCCTCTTCCTGAGCGAACGCGGACGAAAGGCTCGAACCGGCCAGAGCCAGAACTCCCATCAAAACCAACCACGGGGCGAAGGCGAACACCCCACGGAACCTGTTGCGCAGCATGAGCAAACTCCCAAGAGAAAAATCCGCAGCGAAAACTCCGAGCGACACGTCGGGGAGTATCGTGACGACGCGCCGTCCGATTTTCAAACGCAGTCGCAATCCGACGTTCATTCTCGTTTGGCGACCACTTCGCGAACCGATTCAAACAGCCGATCGCACAGCCGGCTCACCAACTCCGGCGGCATGGCCGGAGCAGGTACGATCGTGACGACATCCCCCAACGGCCGAGTCACGAGTCCTCTTCGTCGTGCTGCCAGCGTGACTTGATGACCGATGCGCTGTT
>CAZILR010000699.1:0-3488 GCA_964539995.1 uncultured Planctomyces sp. | reverse complement strand
AGTGCCGTTTCAAGAACTCGTTCATCTTCAAATACAGCCCGCGCCCCGGCACAAAAGCCATCGACCTCTGGAACGATGACGTCCCCGAAGAAGTCAAACGGCACCGTAACAACGAAATGCTCGACCTCCAAAATCAGATTAGCGAGGAAGACAACGCCAGCTTGATTGGCTCAACCTTTGAAGTGCTCGTCGAAGGCATCAGCAAGTCCGCTCGCAAGGCTCAAGCGGCCGAAGGAGTTGAGGACGCCTTCGTGCCGCAGAGTTCCGAAGTCGAACCCGCAATCGGACCGACACAATTAGTCGGCCGCACACGCTGCGATCGAATTGTCGTCTTCGATGGCAATCCGCGACTCGCTGGCAGTCTGGCGGAAATCGCCATTCACGACTGCACTGCTACGACACTGCTGGGCAGTATCGTGACCCACGAGAGAGAACACCAGAATTTAGCGCTACCGGTCGTCTCGTAAGCCGCACACACATGCAACAAAAAACTCGCCGCCCAGAATGACCGAGCGGCGAGCGTATTTGTACGGCAAACTCTTATAGCGACTATTACCCACCCACATGCGAAGCAAGATCGGTCAAGGCGGCAATCGCGCGATCAACCCCCCCCATACTCACCGCAAACGCCAATGTCGGGTCATTTCGGACTCCTTCCAACGCCTTCTTGGCCTTGTCGATCGTCCCGTTTTTCAAAGCAAACATCATCGCTTCTTTCTGAGCGTCTCGGCTTAATCCGCCACGTCGGCCGCGACCACCCTTCTCTTTGGCTCGGATATTCGACTTGATGACGCTGACGTACTTCGGGTCGATTTCCAGTCCTTTGCTTTGCTTTGCGTAAGTCGAAATTGCCGCAGGAGCTTCGATTCCTTTCCCAAGGGCTTCTCGGATAATCGCGGCCTTGTTGACCGACGCACTTGCTTTCTTCGCCATGAATAACTCCTGTCGATAAACTTGTGAAAGGCTATATGGGATGCCAACCAACGATCTATAGCTGGCATTCTTGCAGGAGTCAAATCTGCGCTATCTCATGACATGAGCTAATAGCCACGATACGAAAATCCGCATGCTATTCATGAGTGATTATGTGACCGCTGGACCATTCGTCGCAGGCTGTTGATCGGAACCCGCTGCTTCAACGGCATAGAAGGCGAACGTGCCAAATTTCTTCTGGCACTTCGGGCATTTCGCCTTGGCAATCCCCTTGCCGTCCGCGCCACCCAGCTTTTCTTTTTTGCGGCCATCTTCGCTGATAATCAGGCCACACCCATCACACTTTCGGCCGACGATGGCGAGTTTGAGATTCGGATCCGCTTGGTGGTAGTCCGCATTGTCCAACGCTTGAAACGTCAACTCGGTGTAGTGGCATTTGTGTTCGGTGAGTTTGTCCGTCAGCGAGATTCCGACATCTTCGCCCAGCCCCTGTATACCGAAGACCTCGTCCATTTGTTTCGCGAACTCTCGAAATTCGGAGAGCCAAAACGACGCAAACAGCAGTTCATTGCCTTCGGGGGGCTTCGGCAACCGCACAGCAATACGGTTATTGCCGAACACTGGAATCCCCGCGAACATGGATTCGTGAGCGTAGAGCGCTGGCTGCACCACCTGGATTTGTTTGATCGTGTCTGAACCAAACAATCGCTGAGCCGCAACTTGCAACTCAGAAAGTGGCTTGCCTGCCGCCAAATGAGCGACCACGGCATCTCGAACTTCCAATTTTTTCTTGTCGCCGCCGCCAAAAAGCCCCCCCTTTTTGCTGAGTGTCAGCAGCAACAATCCGTCGAGGCCAAACCCCAGATCCTGCCCATCGAACGTGCTTTCCAGGCTTCCCGGCTTGAGTTTCAGCTTCGCAGGATCGAGTGGGTGAATGTGTGCGTCTTTCATCCAGCGCGTGAATTTTCCGGCCGCAAGTGCCCCGATCGGCTCGGAGGGAGCGGCAGCAACAGCCACATCGGCGGGACCAACCTCGGCAGGTTTCTCGTCAGTACGGGCTTGGGGCACGATGAACGCCGCTTTACAGCGCGGGCACTTGCCCATTTGGCCGCGATGCCTCTCTTGCACTTCGATCTGATGTCCCCACGGACAAAAGATGATGAAGCCGGCTCGCGTGTCCCCCGGCTTTCGTTTGCCACGTTGTTTGCGGCGGCCTTCGGATTCTGTCTCCTCTTGTTTCGCAATATCCAAAAGGAGATCACCAGCCGTCGCCTCGGAATGCGAAATCTCCGACCCACGAGAAGCCGCAGCGGCTTTCTTCTCACCCGGCTGCGCATCGTCCATTGGAACGTCAGGCAACTCCGCCGAAACAGATGCAGCAGCCGGAGACGCGGCACTCAATGCAGGAGCATCCAATGAATATGTGGCGTCACCGCCAGCCGAAGGAGCCGCCGCCTGACTCGGAACGACTGCGGTTACGCCGGCACCCAGTGCGAAGTCATCGTCATCGGCCAGCGGTGGTAAATCGGAGGACTCCGGCGGCTGCGACACGGACGGTATCGTTCGAACCGCATGAGAAATCTCGCGGAGCGCTGGCGCGGTGACGTTCGGAGCGTTCTCGCGCATCCGCTGGTACGACTCGGCCATCTCTTTGCGAAGAAAGGCACCACACTGATAACAACGTACCAGTTCCTTCCGGACCATTTCGCCGCAATCGGGGCAGGGAATCTCGTTGGAACTGACACCCATGACTTCGCTGTGCGTTTTCAATTCGGACAGGTTGACCTTCTGATCCGTGTGCAGCACATGATGGCAGTTGGGACATTGAGCCGTGTCGCTGAGCAACATCGACTTACATTTCGGGCAGGTCACAATGGCAACGCTCATAATTCGACGAGTCTCATGGGACGGCCGCGAAGCCGTCGGGCTCAAAAATTCTGGAACGAAAAACACCGACAAAAATTCAAAATGTCGGCTGAGAATTTCCGGGCGGCTACTGTATCAGAGCCAAAACCAGATTACAGCGAAGAAGTCAGGAGTGCCTGATTCTGGCAATAGGCGGTTCCGGTTGGACGGAATCTGCCGAGGCATCACGCCAACACATCCCACACCGGCTGTCCGCCGTGCGAAATCGGGATTGGCCGCGTGAGATGATCCGGGACAGTCGCTTCGTGCGAGATGCCCAGCAGGTGATAAATCGTCGCGCAGAGATCGCCGGGAGTGACTGGAAAGTCGATGGGATAGGCCGCCTGTTTGTCGCTGGTCCCGTACACGCAACCCGGCTTTACGGCTCCGCCCGCCAGCAGCGCGAAGCCACACTGCGGCCAGTGATCGCGGCCAGCGGCTTTGTTGATCTTCGGGGTGCGGCCCATGTCGCCGCACATCACGACCAAGGTGCTGTCCCACAGGCCGTGAGATTGCAGATCCTCGAACAGAGCCGGCAGCGAGCGGTCGATGAACGGCAGTCGCAGATTCTTCAGCATCCGGAAATTGTTGTTATGCGTGTCCCAGTGCCCGTTGGCTTTCGACTCGGTGTGGATCGTGACGTAACTCAC
>CAZILR010000698.1:1232-3502 GCA_964539995.1 uncultured Planctomyces sp. | reverse complement strand
GCTGGGCAGTATCCTGTTGATGCACGAAGCCATCGACGAAGTCGGCGACGTTCTACGCCCCGACCACTTTTATGCCGACCGCCATCAAAAGATTTTCGGCGCGGTCCTCGGACTGTACGAGAACGGCGTGCGTGGCATCGACGCGGTGACGCTGGCCGAAGAACTCGACCGCCTCAAGCAGCTCGACGAAATCGGCGGCGTTGAATATCTCGGCAAGATTCTTGAAGCGGTCCCCAATGCCGCGCATGCGAAGTACTACGCGAAGATCGTCCGCGATCGCTGGATTCAACGCAGCCTCGCCTACGCCTGCACGGAAATCTTGGAGGACTGCTACACCGGAGCGAACGACACCGAAGACGTACTCAGTTCTGCGGAGCAGCGAGTTTTCGGCATTCTCGAGCAGCAGGAAAAAGTCGAGAAGCTGCAGCTCCGCGACATCCTGATCGACACCTACGACCGCATCCGGGCACGCCTGGAATTAGAAGGCTCGATTAGCGGGCTGAGCTCCGGGTTTGTGGATCTCGACTCGCAACTCAACGGCTTCCAAGGCTCGGAATTGATCATCCTGGCGGCGAGGCCCGCGATGGGAAAAACCGCGCTGATCTGCAACATCGCCGAATCGGTCGTCGCTGACTCCAAACAACCATGCCTCGTGTTCAGCCTCGAAATGTCCAAGCTGGAACTGGCCGAACGCTTGCTCTGCATTCGCGCGAAGGTCAACGGACACCGCCTGCGAGCCGGAACCATCGACGAAATCGAACACGAAGCGTTGATGAAAGCCGCTTCGGAACTCAGCGAAATGCCGATGTTCATCGACGATCAGCCAGGCCGTTCGATGCCTCAAATTGGAGCGGTCGCGCGGCGACTCAAGCGTCGTTTCGGACTGTCGATCATCATCATCGACTATTTGCAGCTCATCGAACCGGAGGAGAAGGCTGCCCCGCGCGAACAGCAAGTCGCGCTCATCACGCGACGCCTCAAATATCTGTCGAAGGAATTGAACGTCCCGGTCATCGCTCTGGCGCAGCTCAATCGCGGCGTCGAGCTTCGCGAGGACAAACGGCCGCGTCTCGCCGACCTCCGCGAGAGCGGCTCGATCGAGCAAGACGCCGACGTCGTCATGTTCCTGCACCGTCCCGCAGCCTACGACCCCGAAGATCGCCCAGGCGAGGCTGACATCATCATCGCCAAGAACCGGCATGGCCCCATCGGCACAGTGTCTCTGTCATGGCTGAGCGACTCGATGCGATTCGGCGACCTCGCGCGCATTCAAGAACCCGCCGGCGGCTTTTTCGGCGGAAAAAGCGGTGGCGGGTTCGATCGCTGACAGAGAGTTCGACACACAAACCCGAAGCGCCAGCGAGGGCGAACGCTTCAAAAGACGCCGCATTGATAACGTCTTGGTGCGCCCGCCCTCGCTGGCGCTTCGGGTTAGTTTCGTGTGCCGCTTCGCTCTTTCCACAGGTTATGCACAGCCACAAACCTCGTTGAAAAAAATTCAAAATATCGGATCGACACAACTCGCGAGGAATACACCAACTTCCTCAAACGCCGCACCGAGAGACGCACTCGAACACCAGTTTTTCGTTTGACTCCCTGACCTGCGTGGATAGCATCCGCCCCTCTGAGTGAGTGGTGGCCGAAACGTCGTGGTGCCAACAGCGAACGCCGGCCAATTCAATTCTGACTGTCTTCCGAACAGACTGCGCGCAAGTCGCCCGCCCATCCCACGCCACGGCAACGGAGTGCCTGTCACTTTTGCTTGGGGAGTGTTGATGGACCACATTGCGGTCACGGTGCGCGCAGAGGGGTTGCAAGATGCTTCCCACCGATTTGGTGATGGTCGCGCCCTCGTTGTTGTTCGACCCGGCAAGGTCGCTCGGCAACACGGCAATGCGGAACGGAGTAGGGGTGACTCCGGCTGCTGACCGAACGGATTGCGATCCCCAACTCGTTAACCAGCACGCCGCGCTCGAAGCGCTGCTGCGAACCACCATCGGACCTCAAAGCCATCAGCTTTGGTTCCGCGACAAGACCGCGCTGACGATCCGCCACGACGAATTGGTCGTGCGAGTCGCCAGCCCGTTCTTGTCAACGTGGTTGCAGCGGCAGTTTCGTGACCCGCTCAATTCGGTCGCCGCCAGCGTGCTCGGTCCCGCCGCTCGCGTGCGCTTCGAGATCGACGGCTCGCTCGCCCTCGCGGCCGACTCTGCCAACGTAGCCGCCTCGCTCCCGCGAGGCGGAGCAAAGTCAACCGGCCCACAACACCA
>CAZILR010000698.1:0-1222 GCA_964539995.1 uncultured Planctomyces sp. | reverse complement strand
TCCTGGCAAACATCACACCGTCCGTAGTTGCTCCGCCTCGCGGGAGCGAGGCGGCTACGTTGGCGCGAACGGACTCCGCTCCAAAATCGACGACTGGCTCATCGCGGCGGTTTGCCGATCTCGCGGACTTCGTCACGGGTTCGTGCAATCAACTCGCATTCACAGCGGCTCGGCAAGTCTGCGAAACTCCTGGCGAGCGACTCAATCCGCTGTATCTATTCGGTGGTGTCGGACTGGGAAAGACGCACCTCCTCGAAGGCGTTTACTGTGAATTGCGGCGGCGATTCCCGAGTTGGAACATCGTCTTTTTGACCTCGGAGCAGTTCGCGAACTACTTCACGCAAGCGCTCCGCACACACACGTTGCCCAGCTTTCGGCAGCGTTTTCGCGGCGTCGATGTGCTACTGGTCGATGACGTCGATTTCCTCGACGGCAAGCGAGTCATTCAGGAAGAATTCCTGCACACGGTCAAGACACTCGAAAGCCTCGGCAAGCAACTGATTGTCACGGCTGACCGACATCCGCGATTGTTGTCGCAAACCAGTGAAGAACTCTCGACGAGATTTGTGTCTGGCTTGGTCTGCCGGCTGGAAGTCCCCGACCTTGAGACGCGGACGCGAGTGGTGCAGCACAAACTGATGCAGCGCCAGTTGGAATTAACGCCCGATGCGATTGCCTTGGTCGCACAGTGGTTCCGCAACAACGTGCGAGAATTGGAAGGAGCGTTGAATTGCCTGGAGGCTCACTTCGCCATGAATCGGCAACGCATGACAGGGCTGAACGCTCGACAGATTCTGGCCGACTTGCAGCGTGACTGTGTGCGAATCGTGCGGCTGGCCGACGTCGAGCGAGTCGTCTGCGACTTGTTCCGTTTGATCCCGGAAGAACTGCGTTCGAGCAGCCGCTCTCGCAACGTCGCGCAGCCGCGGATGCTCGCGATGTTTCTGGCTCGCAAGCTGACGCAAGCGGCATATAGCGAGATCGGCGAATTCTTCGGCGGCCGAAATCACAGCACGGTGATCTCCGCCGAGCGACAAGTTCAAGAATGGCTGACGATCGACACGTCCTTCACCATCGCAGCTCGACAATGGTCTGCCGGCGAGTTGCTGCAAACGCTGGAGCAGCAGGTACTGGCGAGTTGAAAAAACTAACCCGAAGCGCCAGCGAGGGCGTCGTGCCAGAACGCCCTCGCTCACGCTTCGGGTTAGTTGGCTGAGCACCA
>CAZILR010000697.1:0-3502 GCA_964539995.1 uncultured Planctomyces sp. | reverse complement strand
CTTCCGAAGGTGGCAGCGTCGAGACGATCAACGCCGAGCACCTCAATCGCAAGGACAAGAACGGCAACAAGTGGCTGGGGATCGGCTATCACTTTTTGATCGGCAATGGCACCGGCATGAGCGACGGCGAGATTGAGCCGACGTTCCGCTGGAAGAAACAAATGCAGGGCGCTCACGCCGGCAACGAAGAATACAACCAACACGGCATCGGTATCTGTCTCGTCGGAAACTTTCAGGATCACCGGCCGTCGTCCGCTCAGTTAGCGTCGATCAAACGGCTCGTCGGAGTGCTCAAACGCGAGTACCACATCAAGAGCAGCCAGGTCGTGGGCCATCGCGATGTCAAATCGACCGCGTGCCCCGGCAAGATGTTTCCAATGACCGAGGTGGCTCAAGAGGGAGACTTCCCGTTCTTCACCTCGCGTGACGGCGAATCCTCGCCAAGCGTGCTGACCCTCACCGGAGGAACCCGCGAATGAATGCGCCCCTGAATGATCCGTGGAAAGGCCGCTGGTTCGCCGCGCACGAGTCGCCGTCGATGGACCTCTGCCAACGCAAGCCGTGGGACACGCTTGTTCCCGCGAATCACGCTGCGCCGAGCGAACCGGCCGCCGAGATGGATGCTGCGTTCGAAGTTGCCGTCGCCGGTGCCGACTCACCGTGGGGACATTTCGCGCTGCCCGACGAATCGCCGGTGCATCTCCCTCCGCATTACGAACCGAACTACGCCTACCCGCTAATCGTCTGGCTGCACGACGCCGAATGGACCGCTCGCGAGTTGCTCGACCTGATGCCGCGCATCAGCCCGCAGAATTATTTGGGGCTCGCGGTCGAAGGACTGACGCCGACGAACCGCTTCGCGTCCGGCCCGATGTCGCCGACCGGCAGCCTCGATCCGCTCGACGCATTGTTGGAGACATTGAAAGACGTCGTGCCGCAAATGCGCCGCGAGTTCCACGTCCACAGCGAACGGATCTACCTCGCCGGCTTCGGCGATCAAGCCTCGGTCGCGCTGCGCATGCTGCTGCGACGTCCCGAATGGTTTGCCGGCGCGCTGGCCTTCGGAGTGCGCAACACGCAACTCGATTCGGCCCTCGCGAATTACGACGAACTGCGCGGCAAGCGAGTCTTCCTGAGCGCCGGCGTGCGTGACAGTCGCTGCTCCATCGCGGACGTCACGAGCCTCGGACGCTTGCTGCGATCCTTCGGCATTCAAGCCGTGCTGCGAGCCTACGACTCCAGCGAATCGCCGACACCGAAGATGCTCTCCGACGTCGATCACTGGCTAATGAACGGCGTCTGCGAATCGACGCTGGTGTGAAATCGTAGGGTGGGACCAGCTCGCTTCGAGCGCCGGCCCACCAGGAATGGCTATTACGCCGAATCTCTCTTGGACCGAGCACAGAGTGCGATAGACTTTGGGCGTTAGCTTTCACGACCGTCTTTCGAGACGAGGAATCGGCCATGTCTCAAGCAGTGACCTACGAAGAAGTGTTGCGAACGGCTCGTTCGTTAGACGAACCAGAACGAGTGCGACTCGTGGATGAACTGCTTGAAACACTCAGCCCTGCGGAGGCCGCGCCGCTGGATGATGCGTGGCTGGCGGAAATTGATCGACGCTCCGCGGAACTAGATGCTGGCGCGGTGCAGACGATTCCCTGGAGCGAAGTTCGACGTCAGGCTTGGCAACGGGCGAATCGAAATGGCTGACATGGCCTTTCATCCGGAAGCTGCTGCCGAGTTTGAAGAGGCTTTGTGCTGGTACGCCGAACGGAGCGAACGAGCGGCCCAAGGATTTGAAGCGGCGGTTTCCAACGCGCTGCATGACATTGAGGCCACACCGGAACGGTGGCCGCTGATCGACCGCAGCCATCGAATCCGCCTTCTCGAAAAGCGATATCCCTATCACGTCGTCTATCGCGTGGATGGCGGCGTCCCCACGGTCATCGCCGTCGCCCATCATCGTCGAAAGCCAAGGTACTGGAGCCGGCGGTGTTGAGGAACGTATGGCAGCTCCTGACGGTCATGAGCAGTTGTTCGTCAACAGTCGATTGGAGCCGACCCTGATTGGTTGGGAACGGATTGCAGAAGCTGTCATGGAGCTGAGACGACAGCTCGTCAGAGTGAGCCGATTCTAATTGGCGGTTGTGCGTGACGAGATTCGCGATTACGGTCTTGGTGTAGGATTCTGGAATGGCTTCAACAAATAAGGGATCACGAAAATGCCAGAACTCAAACGCAGCTCGGACCTTCATCTGCGGGACTCTATTTCACTGGGCAAAGGCCGTGCGGTAACAATTCGCGGGAAAGATCCTTTTGGAAAATTTGTGTGTCGCCTTGAAATCAGCAACGCCGGAATTGAAGTGTTCTCTGGTGAAAAAGGTGGAAAACGCCTCTGCAATCTGACGTGGGAAGATCTTGTGAATAAGCTCGGCGGGTGACGTCTTGGAGTACATGACGCTCTCATTAGCTAGGGATCAACGTCAGTGAAGTCGTTGGCCTCGACGATGATAACTCGTCCGAAATCTTCCTCCTCGATGTTCCCCGACGGATACTGTCCTTCGGCGTTCATGTTGAAGCCCCAAGGATCATCGTCGCCAGCACTCGCGATCCCATCCAATAGATCACGTCGTATTCCTGCACGCGCAGATCGTGCCTCGAACGGCGTAAAACGCTCTCCAGTTGACTTGTACACGCGGAGCACACCACCAATCGAAAAGCCACTCAGCAACCGCTCGTACAAATCATCATAAGCAACATCACCATTACCCGGATAACGGCCGATCAATCGTCCAGATACTAACGGTCGTCCCGATCGACCGTGACCGTCAACAATTGTCACATATTCCGCCGTCACTAACTCGGCAAGAAAGTTGCCTCCGAGTAACCAACCATCATCACGCCAATACTGAACCGCAGGCTCCAGCCACGGGGCGAGCAAGTCGAGGATCTGCTTGGCGTCGAGATTTGCCATCTCTCGGGCGTGTTCACGGCCATAGAACTCCCGAGCAATTCGTTTCTGCACAGAGACGGAACCCGCGAAAAAGCAGTCCGCACGCTCCTTCACTAGGTCTCTACGGGTCCGCAGAATTCGCTTCCAGTGCGTTGCAAATGCCGACACCACACACTGTCGTGCGGACTTGATGCTCTTCATTGAATGTCCTCGCTTCTGACTATGTCATCGCCAAATGGCACCGTGCCGTATTCCACGTCACGGCAGTTCGCTCACACCGTCTGGGCTGACGAGTAGCAGCTTGTCGGTCAGCGGGTGGTCCATCTGCGAGAAGTCTTCGCGGACTCGGTCGCGGATGTGGTTGACCATGTCGGGGGCGTCGGTGCTCAGTGCGACGAAGAAGTCGCGGTTGGGGAGGCCGACGGCGAACTCGGTGCCGAGCACGTCGCGCACTTTTTCGTGGAACGACTGACTGAGCAGTCGCGACGTGTTGTAGGCGTCGGGCTTGTGCGGCATCAGCAGTTTAGGGCCGTCCTCTTGGCCTGTGAG
>CAZILR010000696.1:0-3502 GCA_964539995.1 uncultured Planctomyces sp. | reverse complement strand
GTAGCCGTAATCGACCATGACGAACCGCGCACCCGCCTCGACGAGTCGCGAAGCCATCAAACAACGACCACCGATTTTCGTGCGACCGTAGGCGTCACGCACGGCGTCTGATTCTTTGCGAATATCGAAGGCGTCTCGAATCTTGCTGGAGGTCAGCAGGCCGAGCGCGCTGCTGAAGTTCCCATCGACCGCTTCGGCGAGTCGCTCTTGTTCGACTGTTCGCTGCGCTTGATCGAAGCTCTGTCGCAACGAGGCTCGACGATCGAGTCGCGTGAGCGACACACCTTCGGGCATGTCGAGCAATCGGGGGCGCAGGTCTTCGTCGCTGAGCGGCGATGGATTTTCCGATTTCTCGCCGACCGTGAAGTCGGGTTGCTCCGGTTGACCGCCGACGCAGAACGGAGCGTACTGGTCTCCCAGCCAACCACCAACGAAGAGGGCATACGGCGGCGGACCGGGCCGAGTGATTCCCGGCACGGCGATGTAGCCGGGCAGTCCGTTTCGCGAACCTTGCTGATGCCAGACGATCGACCCGATGTTCGGCTCGGCAAAGAGCTGAGCCATCGTGACCTTGTGGCCAGAGAGCGTGTAAGCCTGGCTCAGCAAGTGATCGTTGCTGTCGTGCGAGAAGCTGCGGACGACAGCCAGTTGATCCGCGATCTTTGCGAGGTTCGGACACGCCTCGGCGAATTGCACTCCGGGCAGCTTCGTATCGATGGCTTCAAGCGTTCCGCGAATCTCTTCGGGGGCTTCCGGCTTGGGATCGAACGATTCGAGATGCGTGACTCCGCCGCCCATCCAGAGATACACGACCGACTTAGCTTTGCCGAAACTCGCCGAGTGAGAACCGTTGGCCTTCGCAACGCTCTGCAAGGCCGGCGGCACCAAGGTCGCGGCGACGCTGACCGAACCGACTCGCAAGACATCGCGGCGGTTGACCAGCGACGCTCCGGGACCGAACAACGGATCAAGGCGAGAAAGTTGTGGCATGGCGTTGAGACCTCGTCAGGCGGGTGACAGGCAAGTCGCCTGTCCTACGGAAGATCGGCCATCTTGGCGGGGTCGCATTATGCCGGGTCCGTCCTTGATCGGGCAAGCGGCAGATTCGCTCCAGGCGGCAAGTATAAGACGACAGAAGCCCGGCATTTTCGGAAAATGCCGGGCTTCTGATGACCCCTACTTCTCGCCCAGCAATTCCTTGAGCTTCGGCTCGATCGCCTCGGCCCAGGTCGTGTAGCTCTTCTCGTTGAGGTGCAGCAGGTCGGGCATGACCTCTTTGGAGAGCGTGCCGTCGTCGTTCAGGAATTTGTCGCCGATGTCGAGATAGTGAACCATCTCGCCATCGGCCAGCTTCCTGATGCTGAGATTTGCGCCGGCGTTCACCCTGCGTTTGGTATCATCAATCGTCGCACCGCGAGGGAAAATGCCGAGCACCAGGATCTTCGTCTTCGGCAGTTTCGTTCGCAGCTTCTTGACGATCGCTTCGACCCCTTCGGCAATCTGGACCGACGAATTCGTCCCGGAGTTGTTGGTCCCGATCATCAGCACGGCCGCCTTGGGCGTGATCCCTTCGATGTTGCCGTTGTCTAGCCGCCACAAAACGTGCTGCGTCCGATCGCCGCCGATGCCCAGGTTCACGGCGTTGCGCGGCGCGTAGTACTTCTCCCAAACAGCCTTGCCGCCATTTGGACCCTCCTTTTCCCAGCCCTGCGTAATCGAGTCACCGATCAGCAGCAGATCGACGTTGCCTTTTTTGACTCGCTCGTTGAAGGACTCGTGCCGCTTCATCCAGTTGCCTTCGCGAGGCACAGGCTTGATCGCATCATGAGCGGATTCCTGAGCCAGCAGCGCTGACACCGACAGGCCGAGCACCAACAACACGAACGAACGAGACCAGCGCGCGAATTTGAGTGACATCGGAAACTCCTTCAGGTGGGAAGAACACACAGGCAGGTGAAACGGTTATTCGGCAGACGACTCCGAACGAGAACTCGGAGCGCCGCACTTGGGACAGGTGAATTCGGTCTGTTCGGGAATGTACTCCGCCTTGCAGAACGTGCAGAGGATCGATTCCGGCGGCAGTGGTTCGGCGGGTGCGACGGTTACCGCCTCGTTGATGACGGTTGGAAAACTGAGGTCGATGGTTGGGCGAGTAAACATGCTGCGGTTGCTCGGCGAATCGTTCGACGAAAACAGATTCGCCAGCAAGGAATCGTCTGACGAATCTTTCGAGGAACCTTTGGACGATTTGGATTTGCTCTTCGAGTCACTGCTGTCGCTTGATCCGAACACGAGGGCGGCCAGCACTCCAACAATGACGACGATCCCCAGCGTCAGGAACACAATCCACGCAGTCAGTTTGATGGCCCGGTCGGTGTCGTACAACTCGTAGCCGTAGCTGAAGAAAAACACGCTGCCGACGTAGACGGGAATCAGCAGCGCCAAGGTTCCGATGCCGCGGCTTTCTTCCCAATTGTGTTCCAGCCACGTCTGATGAGCGACGGCGATGATCGCACCCAGGCAGGCCAGCGCCATCAATCCACCGGGGATGACCATGTGCAGTGGCTTGCCGGGTCGCGCGACATCGTGGTGGTAATCGGCCACCTCGCGCGTCTTCTTCCGCACCGCACGAGCCTTGTAATTCGACTTCGGCATGTTGGTCTCGTCGTCATACCGCATGGCGTTTGCCGCGTAGTAACCCGACGCGTCAGCGAGGGCGAACTGTGACGACGCCCTCGCTGACGCGTCGGGTTACAAAGGCAAAGGGGCCATAATGAATCCCGGTTGGTATTGTGCGGAACTCTAGCGGCCAGCCGTCTGTTTTTCGCTCGTCAGGAATGTGATCAAGTCCACAAACTCATCGACCGTCAGCGTCTTCTCCAACCCATCGGGCATGACGCTGCCGGCGTGAGCCTGCGACTCTTCGATGTCCGCTTTGCGGAGCGAGTGCTTCTTCCCCTGATTGTCGGCGAGCACCAGTGTGTCGGCGGTCTCGGAGATCTTCAGACCACTCAGCACTCGCCCGTCATTCATCGCGACCGTCTGCGATTGAAACCCAGCCGCGATCGTGCGGCTGGGGTCGAGCAGCGATTCGATGATGTGGATGCGCGAGAAGCGACTGCCGATGCCGGTCAGTTCGGGGCCGATCTTTTCACCTTGCTCGCCGAGACGGTGACACTTCAAGCACTGCGATTTCTCGACCGTGAGGAACAGCTTGCGTCCCCGTTCGACGTTGCCCGTGCGAGCCAGCGCCGCCTCGACGAGCCGTTCGTGTTCCACTTTGGAACTCTTGCGTCGAATGCGAGCGTGAAATTCCGGAGCCGCATCGGCCGCGCTGGACAGTTGCACGAGCAGCCGATTCGTTCCCTTCGCGAGTTCCGCTTCAAAGCGGTCGGCATCCGGCTGAAAACGGCGAGCTTCCGCTCGCTCAAACACCGACTTGCCGTTGAGCCACACTTGCAGCGGCGTGCCGTTGGCATACGTCCAGCGCTCGGCGCTTGCC
>CAZILR010000695.1:2680-3506 GCA_964539995.1 uncultured Planctomyces sp. | reverse complement strand
GAGCCGACTCGGACAACGCCTTCGTGTCGCCCGCTTTGAATTTGTCATACGGCGCGTTGCCGGAGATGACCGTCCGCTCGTAAGCGGCAATCGCCTTCGCGATGCCGTCGGCCGTCGCCCCGTCGGTGCCGAAGACCTTCTTGAACTGCGTCTTGTAGCCCTCGATGCCGTTCAGCTTCTTGATGACCGCATCGAGCGTCATGTTCATCTCAATCGGATTCTGAATCGGGCCGAGCGCCTGATCCTCCAGCGTCTTCGCGCGGCCATCCCAAAATTGCAGCGAGCCATACGCCGTGTTGATGACCGTCGGGGCCGAGCGGCCTCCCTTCTTCCCTTCGACCCCGGTGGCGAAGCGGTCGCCGTTGGAAAACCCTTTGGCCGGATCGTGGCAGCTCATGCAGCTCACTTTGTTATCAGCCGAGAGCCGGCCATCGAAATAAAGCTGCTTGCCGAGAGCGATCTTCTCGGCCGTCATCAGGTTGTCGCTTGGCACCGGGACAGACGGCAAACCGAGTGGCGGTTTCGCCGACGGATCAGCCGAGATGGCGACGGTCGCGAGCAGGGTAGGCACGGCCCACCAAAAAGCACGAAAACATCGAGGCAGGCCATTCATGGTGAGGTTCCTTCAGTGGGGTGCCGGTGACATTAACCCGCCCCACCACGTTTGCAAGCGACGCGAGTTCGACGGATTGTGGCGGCGTTCGTTATCTTGAACGCGGGGCCGTTACACCCGATCTGAGTTTCCTGCGGGGACCAGCGCACCGTACCGCGACCGTGAGGGAGCGGCCCAAACGTGGGCAAGCCGGGCCGCTCCCTCACGGTCGCG
>CAZILR010000695.1:0-2670 GCA_964539995.1 uncultured Planctomyces sp. | reverse complement strand
CTGAAATAAAGAAAAAGTAAAAGCGGCGATGAATCGCCGCACTCCAAATTATGAGTCACGACGTTTACGAAAATCCGCTCATCAAGCGTTACGCCTCGAAGCCGATGGCCGAGTTGTGGTCCGAGCAACGCAAGCACTCGACATGGCGACGGCTGTGGGTCGCGCTGGCCGAGGCCGAGCGAGAACTCGGAATTGAAATCTCAGAATCTCAGATTTCAGATCTCAGAGCCGCGACCGACGACATCGACTTCTCGCTCGCCGCGAAGTACGAGAAAGAACTGCGGCACGACGTGATGGCTCACGTCCACACTTACGGAGACCGCTGCCCGTCAGCACGCGGGATCATTCATCTCGGCGCGACGAGCTGTTACGTCACGGACAACACCGACCTCATCCTGATGCGTGAGGCGTTGCAGTTGGTGCAAGCGAAGCTCGTGGCGGTCATCGACGAATTGGCGAAGTTCGCGGCGCAGTATCGCGAACTGCCGTGTCTCGGCTTCACGCACTTGCAGCCGGCTCAACCAACAACGGTTGGCAAGCGCGCGACGTTGTGGTGCTATGACTTGGTCCTCGACCTCGCCGAAATCGAACACCGGCTTGCCGCGCTGAAGTGCCGCGGAGTCAAAGGAACGACCGGCACGCAGGCGTCGTTCATGACGTTGTTCAACGGCGATCACGCGAAGATTGAAGAACTCGACCGCCGCGTCTCGGCCAAGATGGGATTCGATGCGGCCTACGCCGTGACCGGCCAGACGTATTCGCGCAAGGTCGATGCGCAAGTGCTCGACGTGCTCAGCGGAATTGGCCAGAGCGCTCACAAGGCCGGCACTGACATCCGCATTCTGCAAAGCCGCAAGGAGATCGAAGAGCCGTTCGAGAAGCAGCAAATCGGCTCGTCCGCGATGGCCTACAAGCGGAACCCAATGCGTTCCGAGCGGATGTGCTCGCTGTCCCGCTTTGCGATGAACCTGCCAGCGAATCTCGCTCAAACGGTCGCCACGCAGTGGCTGGAACGGACGCTCGACGACAGCGCGAACCGCCGGCTCGTCCTGCCGCAGGCGTTTCTAGCGATCGACGCGGTCTTGATCCTGTACCGCAACGTCGTCGATGGCATGGTCGTGTACCCCAAGGTGATCGCGAAGAATCTCGGCGAGGAATTGCCGTTCATGGCGACCGAAGAAATTCTGATGGCTGGCGTCCAATCCGGCGGTGACCGCCAGGAACTTCACGAACGCATCCGGGTGCACAGCCAAGCGGCGGCCCAGCAGGTCAAAGAGCACGGCCGAACAAACGATCTGCTCGACCGTTTGAAAACGGACACGGCGTTCGCGTCGGTCGATCTCGGCAACGCTCTCGACGCCCGGCGGTTCGTCGGCCGAGCGCCAGAGCAAGTTGATGGCTTCATCGCCAACGTCGTTGAGCCGATTCGGAAGCGGTATCGCGATCTGGGAAATCAGCAGTCTGAGCAGTTACGAGTTTGAAATCTCTGGCGAGCCGATGGGCGTTAGCCCTCGGATCTCGCTTTCGTGCCACCAGAGTCTGGGGCTGACGTTGCCCCGCTCGCCAAATCTCAAAGGAGCCTTGCCATGAATCGTCTCTGGTCTTTCGTCGGACTGTTTGTCGCGTTCGTGTTCGCGGTGACGTATTTCGGTCAGCCGGCGCAATCTGACACCACCTCCACCCCGCCACGCTGGGAATACCGCACCGAGACGGTCGAGCCGGCGTTGCTCTCTCAACGACTCAATGAGTGGGGCGGCGATCGCTGGGAAGTCTTCGCCGTCGAACGGGGTGACACGGTTCTCGAACAGGACGGCACGACCAAGCTGAAGGTGTCGAACTTCCAAGTCACCGCGCGACGACCACTCAAGTAGATGAGACCATCCCGCGACGGAAATGTTCTGGTCGCGGAGTGACTGGTCTGCTGGTCGTCACATCTGCTCGCAGGTCTTGATGCCGAGTAGATCAAGCCCCGTCGCGATGACGCGAGCGGTCAGGTCACACAGCAGCAGGCGGCTGGTGCGGATCGCTACGTCCGGTTCCTTCAGCACGGAGCACTCCTGGTAAAACGTGCTGAAGCTGTTGGCTGTCGCGAACAAGTAATCGGTCAAAATGTTCGGCCGGTTTTCCGCGAGCACTCCGTCGAGCGCCTCGCTGAATCGCAGTAATTGCAGCGACAACGCCCGCTCGGACGGATGCGTGAAGACGACGCGACCGCCGCCGTTCCGCAAGGTCTCGCGATTGATCCCGCCCCGACGAAAGATGCCGGCCACGCGAGCGTAGGCGTATTGCATGTACGTCGCCGTGTCGCCGGTCGTCGCCAGCATTTTGTCTTCGTCGTAGACGTAATCGCTCTCGCGATTGTGCCGCAGGTCGGCGTATTTAATCGCTCCGATGCCAACCGTTTCGGCAACGGTCGCCCGCGCGTCGTCGCTCAATTCGCGGCCTTCCGGCTTGCCGTCGTCGTTCGCATCCACAATCTGCCGAGCCTTCGCGACCGCCGCATCGAGCAAACTTTCGAGGCCGACTGTGTCACCGGATCGCGTCTTGTACGGCTTGTTGTCCTTGCCCAGGATCGTGCCGAAGTTGACGTGGACCAGTTCGCGATCGCCGTAGCCCCACAGCTTCGCGGTCTCGAACAGCAGCCGGAAGTGCTCGCTCTGTCGCGTATCG
>CAZILR010000694.1:0-3510 GCA_964539995.1 uncultured Planctomyces sp. | reverse complement strand
TGACGGCGTTGACCTGCTGTTCTGCAACGAAGAAGAAGCCTGCCTCTGGAGCGACGTCTCCAGCCAGATCGAGCGTGGAGGACGAGTAGAACTGCTGCTCGCCATTGGCCGCCGTGACCAGGATGTCAGTCACCTCCAACAAGGCTGGATCGAACAGAACTGCGGCCTGAAACGCGCCGCTGTCGAAGGTCTTGGAGAAAATCTGGAGCGACGTTTCTTCACCGGCGAGCGTGTCCTGCGTCCAGAACACAGTCGTCTTGCCGCCGGCGATCGTGATGGCGGTATCGTTGAGTTTGTCACCACTGGCAATCTGGATCGGAGCTGACCAGCTTGCGCCATCCCAACGAGCACCAAGCAATCGATACACGTCCGCTTCCGCTTCGTAATCGTTCTTGACCCACGTCAGCAGCAAATCGCCTTCCGCCGTCCGACCGATCGCGAGACCGTCTTCTGAGCCTGGGGCTGGAGCGACCTTTGTCGCCGTGGACCAGTTCGTGCCATCGAAGACGGAGTAGAACACGTCCGTATTCTTTCGGCTGCTCAACAATTCCTGAGCGGTCGTTTGTGGTCCCAGTGACGCTGTGCTGGACCCGGTCCAGGCCACGACTCGATGACCTTGTGCATCAACGCCCGTCACCAGACTGCGATTGAAACCGATGCTGCCGGGCACGGTGATCGGCGTTCCCCAAGACGTACCGTTGTAGTCCGCCACTTGTACGACGGATCCGATCGGTCCGCTGCCGTCGGTATCCGACAGCCACGCCAAGTACGGAGTACCGTCCGCGGCTCGGCCAATGACCTGGGTCGAATCACGCGTGATATTCGTAGAGACGTTGGCCAGAACCGAATTCGATCCGTAGACGGCATTGCTTCCCAACGCCGCGCTGGGGTTATAGGTGAATCCGATCCCTGAGAATGGATCATCGTCTTCCTCTGCGAGCAGCAGATCGTTGGTGGACACCGAGAAGGTGTCGAAGAGGTTGGCCTCGTACGAACCGCCCCCAGTGAACGGACCGATGACGTACATATATTCCAGGGATCCAGCCAACTTGCTGACCTTGAATTGCGGATAGAGATCAATGCCGATCGCGATCGTGCCAGAGAACTCGATCTGGTCGTCCCCGGCCTCGGCGCGCAGGTACGGGCTGATCGAGCCGTCCAGGCCGAAGCGGTTGACCTTGTCCGGGTCTTGCCAAACCGGAACCGGGAACCCGTTTTGCCAAGTCAAATCGACCGCCACCGCTCCGGCAAACTTCACACCGTTTTTGATCTCCGCGCCGGGGATCCACCATTGGAGCAGATCAATCGCTTTCTTGACGGCGAACGTCGCTGGCCGGAGCGTGGGGAAGAGTCCCAGGAAGTCCAACAGGGCGTTGTTGCGATCGTATTCGAAGCCAACTTGGGCGGTGACATTGGCTTGAATTTCCTTCCAAGCGGTGGCCTCATCGTTCGATTCGTAGAAGAGATTGACCCCCACCTGACCTTTTGCGGACACCGTCGAACCGCTGGCCTTGTCTTTGTAGCCGAGCGCGACGGTTCCCAACGCCCCACCAATGAGCTTGCATGGCATTCCCTGTTCGACGGCCAGTTTGCCCTGCGCCGTGAACTGCAACTCCATCGTGTCTCCCAGGCCGTTAACGACCATCGGGCCGAATTTCTTCTGGAAACCGAATTGCAGTCCGACGGACGTCGTACCGGCGATGTCGAGCGAGTCCTGCTGCCCCGACTGGAGCGCTTCCCACTCTTGCTCGGACATGACGATGTAGACCGGGAAGAGCAGGTTGCTGGAATCCACGACAAACGTGTCGGAGTACAAATCCACGTCGTCCTGAATCGACCGATTCTCGACACCGCGGACCAGCAGCACTTCACCGGTGTCCAAGACCATCACTGCGGGCTCGGTGTCATACAGGGAGTTGTTGGTCTGACGCACGGGATCAGACCAGTCGAAGCCGCCGCCCGTCTTGGGCCTTGCGATCGCGTAATACAGTTCCGATTCGTTGTTATCTCCCTCCTGCCACATCGCGATCAGACCGTCATCGGACCCGTCCAACAAGCGCGCTCCCGCTGAAAGTTGCAGGTTGTAGCCCAGAGCACCGGCGACCGGTTGCGCATCGACCCAACCTGTCCCGGTGTAATAGGCATGCCAGATGTCAGCGTCTTTCACCCAGAGCATGTGCGCAATGCCGTTGCTGTCGATGGTGAGCACTGGTTCGGAACTCGTGGAACCGTTGCTGACGAATTCCGTGGAGAACAGTTCGACGCCGGTCCGATCGACGTCGCCGTCCAACGTGAACTCGGGGTTCGTGGGATCGAAGGTGCCATCCTTGTTCATGTCGAAGTTGATTTCCGTACCCGCCACGAAGTAGGTGCCGTCGTCCACGAATGTCAGCGTGAATCGGCCTTGCGAGTCCGTCATCACGGTGCTGATCGGAGTCGCCACACCGACGCGATACAGGCTGATGTCCTTATCGGCGACGACGCCATTCGTCTGCGCATTGCGGAGCACTCCGCTGAAGTCGCGCGCCGGGCGATAGCCGGGATCGTTCTCCAACGTCAGCCGGAACAATTCGCGGACGTTGTGAATCGGACGTCCCACGGTGGCGAATCGCGTTTCGAGGCGGTTCAGGTACATGACGTAGTCGCCCCACGTCTGGCCAATACGACCGCGAGTGTCAGCCCAGAATGGATTCCAGACGCTGTCGGCGATGTCTTTGGGACGAACCGATCGTTCGAACTGGGCGAGAACAGCATCCGTGAGCGGACGAATGTCGTCGCCGTTCACCGATTCAAAGCGCAGACTGACGTCTTCGCCCGCCTCGATGACGATGGGGAAGCTGCTGGAGAGACCGGGCCGCAGAATGTCGAGCGGACCGTCTGGTGCCGCACCCAGCGCGTGCAACGAGATGCCTTGAATGTAATCGCTGCCATCGAAACCGAATTGGTTTCCGGTCGAGGCGGTGATCAGGATCAACGGTGAAGCAGTGTCTTCATCACCGATGTTGCCGTATTCGACTCCGACGCGAGACGGCCGGCCTTTGCGAATCTGAGCGCCGCCGGCACCAAACACGACAACGTGTTCAGCCTCGCCACTTTGTACGGTGACCGCATCGGTCAGTGTCGCGACATCGCCGTCATCCTCTGCGCGAACCGTGTACAGTCCAAGCGGCTCTTCGTTGATCAAGAAGGAAACGTAGGCTGTGGTGCGATCCTTCAATTGAACGATCGTGCCGGGCACGCCGACGCCGCCGGCTTTCACCAGAGAGAACTCTGTGTCAGCGGTGAATTGCGAGCCTTGAATCTTGAGCGTCGAGGTACCCGCGTTGCCAATCGTGTCCGTGGTGACGGAGCGGATGCCGAAGGGGATGGTTTCCGCCAACAGCGTGAAGGTGCTGTCGTTGCGAACATCGGGGACGATCAGCAGGAAGTACGTTCCTGTCTGATCGACCGAGACAATGAGTTCGGAGTCGGTCTGCAACGGCGCGTCCAGCGTGGCATCGAATTCTCCGA
>CAZILR010000693.1:0-3512 GCA_964539995.1 uncultured Planctomyces sp. | reverse complement strand
GCTCGACCTGCTGGCGGGGAGCAATGACATCCTTGTGCGCGTGCGGATGCGATCGGGACGCGGCGGACAATACCTGCACTTCAAACATCTCGGCGACGTGAAGCTCTCGTTGCCTGAGAAGCCAGATGGCCTTTCGCTGGCCGACCGCTTGAAGTCCGCCGGTAGTGGCTCGCAGCCGATTGATCCGAAGTTCTTCGCAGTCGATTGGTCCGAAGCGGTGAAATCTGGCGACGTCACTCGTGGCAAGAAGCTGTTCGGTGCGGAGTCGCTCGGCTGCGCGAAGTGTCACGCCGCGACCGCGACTCAACCGGGAGGTGGCGGTCCAAGCCTCGCGGATGCCGGCAAGCGATTCTCCGTGGCGTACCTTGTCGAGTCGGTGCTGGCTCCCAACAAAGTCATCTCGCCGGTCTTCAAGTCCTCAACCATCGAGACGAAAGAGGGCAAAGTCATCACCGGCCTCGTCGTCACGGAAACAGGTGAAAAGCTGGAGGTATTGTTGTCCGACACCAAGCGAGTCTCGATCAACAAGTCCGACATCGAGGCGAGAAAACTCACAGACATCTCGGCCATGCCGGCGGGTGTCGTGAAGACGCCTGAAGAGTTGCGAGACGTCCTCGCGTACTTGCTGAGCAATCCGACCGACTCGGGAAAATGAGGTCATCGGACTCACACCGTCCGTGAGAGGTTGTGATTTTTGTAGCCCTGTCGCGCCGCGACAGGTGGGCCGAACGCTTCAGATACGTGAAGTTTGAAAGAAAATGGTATTCGTTCGACGTTCGGCTTTCCGGTCGCGGAGCGACAGGGCTACTTCTGAGTGTGCCTGTTACCATGCGCGAACCCGCCCGCCTTGAGTGGTGTGGCGAACCACAACTTCGAGGAGTTCGATCATGCTCGTTCGCTTGAGTGCGGTTGCGTTTGTGTGGTTGCTCGGTGCGATTTTGGATGCAGCGGAAGTGAAGTCCCACGCACCGATGCGGACTCAGCCGGAGTTGATGAACCGGCCGCGTGAGGCTGGCCCCGCGTGGTTCGTCGATGCCACGCGCGGCGATGATGCTCAAGCAGGGACAGAGGCCAAGCCGTGGAAATCGTTGCGTCATGCTCTGCGGAAACTCAAACCGGGGGACTCGCTGTACCTGCGGGCCGGCACCTACTACGAGCGTGCCGCACTCAGTCGATCGGGCACGGCCGAGGCACCGATCACGATTCGGTCGTTTCCAGGGGAGTCGGTCATCATCGACGGCGGGCTGCGTGAGTTCTTCGAGAACCCGGCCGCGAGTTGGGAACCGCTCGAAGGGGGCGCATCGGGTGAGTTCGTTTCGACGAAGACGTACCGCGATTTCGACGATCGCCGAGTCCCGCATCAGTTCTTGCCGGCGGCTTGGGAGCCGCTCTGGGGGATCGAAGACGAGCGGCCGGTCGCGCTGGGGAACTTCGGCGATTCAATGGTTCCGCTACACGGCTATCGATTCTTGAACGACCTCCGCACCTCGAACGAGTTCTGGCTGGCCGACAAGAAAGACCCGAACTCTGGCATGTATTGCGGGCCGGGGATGTGGTTCAACCGCGAGACGGGACGAGTTCACATTCGGCTGGCTCATCACACGCTGCCAGGCTTGGGCGAGCGGGCGTATCGCGGCGAGACCGATCCGCGCAAGCTGCCGCTGGTCGTCGCGCTTGGCTTCGGGGACGACGTGCTGCGGATCAGCGGCATCAAGCATGTCCGTGTCCGCGACCTGACGCTGCGCGGAGCTACCGGCAGCCCGATGATCCATGTCTATGGGTCGGAAGATGTCGAGCTTGACCACCTCACGGTCTTCGGCGGCTTTCCGGGTCTGCTGGTCAACGCCTCGAAAAAACTGAGCGTCACACATTCCGCGTTTCGCGGTTTGGCGGCTCCGTGGAGCGGACGAGCACACATGAAATATCGCGGCACAGCGTCGTATCAGATCGTGCTGCAAAACAATCAGCCGATGAACGAGGAGATCGAATTCGCGTTCTGCGAGTTCACCGACGACCACGACTTTGCGTTTCTGCGATACGCGAAGAACCTGCGGCTGCATCATTGCCTCGTCGATCACTTCAACGACGACGGCCTGGAATGCGGCCCGAAGCTGCGCGATCACACGATTTACGTTTATCAAAATCGGATCGGCGCGTGCTTGGGTGTGTTTCAGCAGCACGAAATCGACAAAGACGAATCGCCGGTGACGCACACGGCCGGGGCTGGCGTCTACATCTTCCGCAACGTGATCGACACGCGGGCCGGTGTGCCGTACTCGCACCCGAAGGAGCCTGATCCGAGCGGCTCATTCCTGCACGCGGAAGGGCACTTGCTCGGCAATCACGGCAGCCCGGTCGATCCCGTCATGCGGGTCTATCACAACACGATCCTGCGCGAGACGCCGGTGTTTCGCGGTTACTTCCTGTTTGGCCTCGGTTCGATGGGTAATCAGCCGACCGAGCGTGATGTGTTCAACAACATTTTCGTGGAGCGACAGGGGCTTCCCAGCGCGGTCATTCCGGCCGGCAAGGAACCGGCGCAACTTCGCGAAGGAGGCAACCTGCTGTGGGGCGTGAGCGAAGGTCCGAACTCGAAGGAGGATATTTTCGCCAAGTTCCGCGCGTCGCCGTTGTTCAAGTTGAGCCAGAAGAGTTACGAGCCTGGCTGGACGACTCACGATCGTCTCGCCGACCCGAAGTTCGCGAGCTTGCCAGCCGATCCATTGGCGGAAAGCGATCTGCGACTGCAACCCGGCAGCCCCGCGATCAACACGGGCCTCGCGATCCCGGCCGAGTGGCCCGATCCGCTCCGCGAGTCCGATCCCGATCAACCCGACATCGGTGCGCTCCCGCGCGGCGCGGACTCTTGGGGAGTCGGGGTCAACGGCCGATTATCGATTTTTTCCGGACAGCCAACCAAATCGGCTCGCGAGTGATCTGCTCGGCTCGAAGTGACGGCTCAGAGCTATCGGTGCATCAAGATCGGCCGATATATTCGGAGGGCGGCGATCTTCGGTCGCTGTTGCCGTGATGCCACGCCGGGAGTTGTTGATGATTGCACTCTGCCGATACCGCGATGTGCTTCTGCTGGTCGCAGCGTGTTCGGCGATGCTCGCTGGACACACCGCGTTCGGACAGGCACCGCCGGTACTGAGCACCGTTTTTCCGGCAGGTGGACAGGTCGGTCAGACGTTGGAGGTGACGGTCAGCGGCAGCAACTTACAAGGACTCCGGAGTCTGCAAGGCAATGTTCCTGGTGCCCGCAGCGAGCGGTTGGATGCGAGCCGTCTTCGGCTGACGATTCCTACGGACACTCCACCGGGGCAATACGACTTGTGGGCGGTGGGAGACAACGGCATCAGTGCGCCGCGGACATTTGTGATTGGCAACCGACCGGAGCAGTTGGAGGTCGAGCCGAACGAAACGGCGTCGGCGGCGATGTTGGTTCCGCTGAATGTCGTCATCAACGGGCGACTCGACAAAGCTGGCGACTCGGATCATCTCCGTTTCGA
>CAZILR010000692.1:0-3515 GCA_964539995.1 uncultured Planctomyces sp. | reverse complement strand
GAGTTCGATCAACAACACTCCGCCCGATTCGATGAGCTTTCCTTGGCCGCTTTCTCGCGAGGTTGATCCAGCAACACGGCTGATGGGATCACGCCAGTTCTGAGGACCACCAGATCGACGATCTCACCGGAATCAAGGAAGCAAAATCCGCTGGCTAACCGGGCTGCGGAAATGGGCATCACGGAAGATCGCCCCGGTGCGAAGCGGGAGTGTCAGTGCGTCGATACTCTCCACGAAAAACGCCTGGCCGACAGGATGTCGGACCAGGCGTTTTTCGTTTTCGGACTGCTCACGAACCCGAAGCGTCAGCGAGGGCGAGAGTGCAATCGACCTGATTCACAACGAAGCGTTTTGGAGCGTTCGCCCTCGCTGACGCTTCGGGTTCGTGTCGCGAAATTTGCTCTTCTCACGTTTTGTGAAATCGACGTACAACCCCGCCGACTTGGCGGAGTGAGGCTGCGGCGACGTGGCTTTGCCGAGCCAACCTGCCTCTCATTCTCGCCGGGATTCTCCGGCCAAATCCTCATTCTCGAAAACTTCCTTGGCTGCGATTCACGTCCCGGTTCTGTTGCGGGAAACACTGGAAGCCCTCGACCTGCGTCCGGGGCTGACGGTCGTTGACGGCACGGTCGGCGGAGGTGGGCACAGCCGAAAAATCCTCGAACGCATTCCGACTGATGGAATCCTGATTGGTCTCGATCGTGACCCGCTGATGTTGCAGCACACAGCCACGGTCGTGACCGGCGAACGGAGTCACCTGTGTCACGCCAGCTATCGCGACCTGCCGAATGTTCTGCACGAGCTGCAGCTCGAAGCGGCCGATCGCATTTTGGTGGACCTTGGCCTGTCGTCGGATCAATTGGCGGATCGCGACCGGGGCTTCGGATTCAGTACGTCGGGTCCGTTGGACATGCGGTTCGACGTCTCGCAAGGCGAGTCCGCAGCGGAACTGTTATCGCGCGCGACTGCCGAGCAACTCGCGACGATCTTTCACGAGTTTGGCGAAGAGCGATTCAGCCGGCCGATTGCCGAGCAAATCATCACACAACGACGCACCACACCGATTCGCACAGCCTCGGATTTGGTCGCTGTGATCGACACCGCCTTGCCGCCTTCGATCAAGCGAGAGGCTCGCAAGGAACCAGCGACGCGGGTGTTTCAGGCGTTGCGAATCGCCGTCAATCGCGAGTTGGAACACCTCGAACACGCACTCAAGCACAGTTTGTACGAGTCGCTGCGGCCGGGCGGGCGACTCGTCGTGATCACGTTTCATTCGTTGGAAGACCGTTTGGTCAAGCACGCATTTCGGGATGAGACACGATGGCAATGCCTCCACAAAAAACCGGTGGCCCCCAGCCCGCAGGAAATCCGAATCAACCCGCGAGCTCGGTCGGCCAAGCTGCGAGTGGCAATCAAACTTCCGCCAACCGCAGTGTCAGCGTCGCCGAAATGATGCGATCCGCGAATCCCAACTCCACGGGGAATCACATGTCGAACTCTGCCCCAAATCCCAACGTCGCCGCACAGGCGGCTGCTCAAGCCGCACAGGCCGCGATTCAAGCGGCGAAAGCCAAGGCTCAAAATGCCGAGGCCGAAGACAACGAGGAATCCTCGCCGGCCGAGACTGACGAACAACTCGCGAAGGCGTGGGGCTTTTCAGGGAAGCGTCCCAAATTCTCGCGCGAGGCGTTGATCGGTTTGGTCGCCATCGTCGCGCTGTTGGGGCTGTTCACATACGTCGTCGTGCGGCACTTGAAGAACCGATCGACGGTTGCCGAGAAGGCCGACAAGGTCGATCCTGAAGTGACGCCGGCATCCAACAGCGACCTCGACAAGCAACAGAGCGTTGTCGGCTCAGAGCTGGATGAATTTGAACGGAACGCTCAGAAGCCCAAGTCGGGACCGAAGACGAGCCTGCTGGATGATGAAGACTTCAACGTCGGCGAGGGTCAATCGGACCCAGATGCCAACAAGGTTGTGGCAAAGAAGCCTTCGCTCTCGACGAACCTTGATGACGAATTCGGCGATCTGACCGAAGACACCAAGACCACGAATCTGCGGACTCAGCCGAAAGCAACCGCGTCAGCCAACGATATGCCGGACTTCGGGGACGAAGATCCTCCCGCCAAACCAACTCGCGTTCCTGCGACCTTGGATCTCGGCATCGAAACGGAATCTGAGTCCGACGACTCCGCACTGACGAAGACCACCGAGCCAATTCGACTCAAGCAACCGGCGCAACCAACGGCTCCGGTCAACCAGGATTTTGAGGAGCCCGTGCGCGTCGGAGCCACGAGCCGTCGAGATCCAAATGATGACTTTGAGACAGTGCCGCAGCGAACTCAACGATCCACGCGGGTCGCGCAAAAAGACATGTTCGCCGAGGCGACCGGGTTCGACGATCCCAAAACACAGACGTCCCCAACCACGGACTTGCCGCCTGCGCGACAAGAGACTGCCTTGAAGAAAGAGGCGACCGCCCAGAAATCTTCGCGGCATCCTTTGCTTCGTGAAGGAGAGTATCTCGTCGAAGAGGGAGACAACTTCTGCGCCATCAGCAAGAAGCTCTACGGCAGCGAGAAGTACTACCTCGCGTTGGCCGAGCACAATCGCAGTCGAGTGGCTGATCCCTGCCGGATGCGTCCGGGCTTGATCATCGCCGCTCCGGCCAAAGAGGTGCTCGAACAGCAGCACGCCACGTTGATTCCCAAGCCAAAGCCAACAGCCGAGGCAAAGGGTGAAAAGCCACATGCGGCCAAGAAGGTTTCCGCCGCGCCGCTACCGTCCGGGATGTTCTACGACGACAAGGGGGCACCGTGGTATCGGGTCGGTGAAGGCGACAACCTCACTGCAATCGCGCAAGCTCATCTCGGCCGAGTTTCCCGCGCCAACCAGATCGTCAACCTCAATCGCGAGCGTTTGCCCGATCCGAACAAGTTGCGCCTCGGCCAAGAGCTGCGTTTGCCGAACGACGCCAGCCAGGTTCGGCTGGTCGAAACCGAGAAGAACCTCCGCTAGCCGCCGCGTGTGATAGGTTTCGGCGTGAGAACAGGCGCTGAGCTTGTTGGATGACACTGCCGATTTCCTCAAAAGCACCGGCTACGACTGAGCCGGCAAAGCACGCCATGTACTTTCGCTTTGGCGCGGCCATTGTTCTGGTTGTCGTGATCAGCGTGATCGGAGTGGCTTTGGAAAAGCAGAGCCTCTCGTATCGTCGCGCGATCTCTCGACAGCGGTATCAAATGGACGTGCTGGTCGAAAAATACGCGCAGATGCGTCTTCAAGCTCAACGACTGGGAGCTCCGGCACGCACGATCAAGTCGCTCGAAGAACAACGAGGCGACATGAAGAAGCCGCCGCGATCCGCTCAGGCCGGGCCGAGTTCTCCGTTGGTGATTCCACGCACCACGCTGGCGCTGCCGCATCTGAAGGACATCTCGACCCGATAGCTTTGTAGGGTGGGACCAGCGGCGCTTCGCCGCGCCGGCCCACCACACAATGAAAAACTCTTCAAC
>CAZILR010000691.1:0-3518 GCA_964539995.1 uncultured Planctomyces sp. | reverse complement strand
CCTCAACCGCTTGATGTCGGTTGGCTCCGGCGGATTCGAAGGCGGTGGCCATGAGTGTTTTTTCTTCGGCGGTGGGGAAGCGATTGAGGGTCGTCAGGTAAAGCTCATCGACCAGTTCGTCGTTGGACTTGGGGGTCGTCGCGAGTTTGCGGGCCAAGCCGTGACGGTGGGTCAGCTTCGCATGGACTTCGGGGGAGTTCAGCAGGTGCAATGCCTGCGAGATGCTCGGCTCGTTGCTTCGTTCGCATTCGCAGACGGTGGCTCGGACGGGGCGGCCGAAGATGCGGAAGAAGTAGCTCGGCATGCGGTTATCCCAGACTTGGATCGAGCGAACTCCTTCCGGCCAGCCGTTGAACTTTTCGGGGACGCCGGTTGTCTGGCAGATTGCGTCGAGCAGGACTTCGGCTTCGATCGCCTTTGGCCGAGCGTGCGAGAAGTGCTGACGGTCGTCGCGATTCGCATCAGTCGCGGGACCAAGTTGGTAGGCTCGCGAGAGCAGGATCGTCTTCGTGAACGCCTTGAGATCGTACTTCACGTCCTTGAGATGCGCTTCGAGCGCAGCCAACAGCGGTTCGTTGGTCGCGGGGTTCGTCGCTCGCATGTCGTCGATGGGATCGACAAGTCCTCGGCCAAAGTAGTGCGACCAGATGCGGTTCGCGATGGCCTTTGTCAGGAACGGGTTGTCCGGCGCGACCATCCAGTTGGCGAGCACGACGCGGCGGTCGGTGATGTTCGTGAAGTCGGCCGGCTTCGCTCCGAGTGCTTGAGCCGGAACGAGTTCGCCGGTGCGCGGGTGCTTGGAGTCCGTGCCGGCTCGTGCGACGATGGCATCGGTCGTGTCCGGAAGTTTTTTGGTGGTGATGCCGGTGAAGAAGCCTGCGAGGCCGGCGTAGTCGTCTTGGCTCCAGCGTTCGCTGGGGTGGTGATGACACTGAGCGCACTCGATGCGCACGCCGAGGAACAACTGACTGACCGCTCGGCTGGTGACTTCGGGTGTGTCGAGCGTCTTGAAAAACGCCGCCGGGCTTTCGCTCTGCGTCGGTCCCTGGATCGTGAGAATCTCGTGGACCATTTCGTTGTACGGCCGGTTCGACGTGAACTGCTTCCGCAGCCAGCGCGTCAGCCCAACGGTGCCCTGCGGCGTGATCTTGAGCTTGTCGGCCTTGAGCAAGTCGGACCACTTCATCGCCCAATACTCGGCGTACTCCGGACGAGCGAGCAGTGCATCGACGAGCTTCGTTCGCTTGTCCGGCGACGCATCGCCGATGAACGCGCGAGCTTCGGCCGCTGTCGGCAACGTGCCGATCACATCGAGAAACGCTCGTCGCATGAACGTCGCATCGTCGATCGGGTTGCTCGGCGGAATCCCCAGGCGTGTGAGTTTGTCCCAAACATGCTTGTCGATGAAGTTGTTTTCTGGCGGTCGGGCGAACGTGCTGGCCGGTCGAGGCAAGACGACTCGGCAGACGGCGACGTGGCCGAGATACCGCACAAGGACCGCCGCTTCACCGGGCACGTCGCTGGCCTGCAACAGTCCACGCGAGTTGATGTCGGCGATGTGTGTGGCGTTTGAGATGTAATCAGACTCGACCGTCGCGCAGCGTTTGCCACCGGCGTCGTCGATGGCGGTGACTCGCAACTGCTGCGAGCCGTTTGCCGCAATCACGACCTGAGCTGGCTCGACTTCGATGCCGACGATCTGCCGCTCGACGGCGGTTCCTCCCGCCGGAACGAAGGACGCCCCTTCGGCGATCCAGCGGCGCACACGTTGCTCGGCCGCGCTTCCCGGCTCAATCTTGCGACCGCCGCCATGAGGCATCGTGGCGGTTCCTTTGAGCAGCAACAGGCTTGCCGCTGGATCGGTCAGCGTCAGCCGCCGCCCCTTCGCTTCTTTGAACAGCGCGTCGTGATCGGTCGCCGCGTCGAAGCCGAACAGGCTGAGCTTGAAGCCGTTTTGTCCCTCAGCCTTGCCGTGACAACCGCCGGAATTGCAGCGGCCTTTGGTCAGGATCGGCTGCACTTCGTTGACGAACGAGACTGGGACCGGATTCTGCAATCGCGAAACGGTGATCGGGACGCTGACCGACTTGTCGCCGAACTTCACGGTGAGTTGCGTCGTCCCTTCGGTGGCTGGTCGCAGCAAGCCGTCGGTCGAGATGCTGACGATGGCCGGAGCCGCGATCTCGAAGCGGGCTTCGCGCGTCACGTCGCGCCGTCGTTCCCCCTCGACTTCTGTGACAAGAACCTGCTGCGACGCTTCCGGGCGGTCGAGCGAAATCGCGGTTGGGCTGACCTGCAACTCGGCGGCCTGAGCGAAACCGCTCAAGATCAGAACAAGCCAGGCAAAGGTGGGTCGGACAAGGCTCATGCCGCGGATTCTCCGGGATTGGCGGGCCGAAAGATCAGCACCGTTTTATGCCTCTTCCCGGTCGGCTGCAACACCGGCTATCGGGGACTTGCGGCCAAGGCGATGGCTCCGTGGACGACAACCTCCTCGTCCAGCGCCGCCGGAACAATCCGCACGGAGTCCGCCAGGGGCGGGAAAATGAACCGCCGCACTTGCCGGCGCAAAGGCTCGAAGAAGAGTTCTTCGCCCATCAGCGAGACTCCGCCACCGATCACGACAACGTGCGGCGAGAGGAGCGTGACCATCTGAGCGATCCCCCAGCCAAGCGTGACGTGAGCTTGATGCAACGCGGCGAGTGCGATCCGGTTTCCTTTGGCGGCCGCTTGCGCGACGACCTTAGCGGTGAGTCCTTCGACGTTTCCAAGACATCGGCCGAGCAAGTCGGCGGTGTCGTTATCGGCCGCTTCGGAGTCGCGGTCGGCGGGCCATTCGATTGCGACGTCTTGTGGCGCGAACGCTCCGGACACGATCAGCGGATGCCGAACTTGTCCCGTGAGCAACGCTCGCGCGGCCGCTTCGATGCCGGGACCAGCCGCGAGTGATTCGACGGTCGCGTGCGGATCGTCGGCGAGTGGTCCGGGCCGGAGGTGGCCGATCTCGGCGATCGCCAAGCGTCCGGCACCCTGTGATTGTCCGTCGATGACCAACCCACCGCCGATGCCGGTGCCGACCGTGATGTAAAAGACTGTCCCGTGACCGCGACCCGCGCCGTAGGTCGCCTCGGCCAAAGCCGCGACGTCGCAATCGTTGCCCAAGCGGACGGGCACTCCGAACGCTTCCTGTGTCCAATCGACGATCGGAAAATCGGTCCAGCCCTCGACTTGATGACTGGTGATGACTCGGCCGGTCGTCGAATTGACCGGGCCGCCGAAGCCGTAGCCGATCCGATCGATCGGGTGCTTCTCGAACAACGAGCGGCCGGCATCAAGAATCTGCTCACGAATTGACGCCGCCCCGCGAGTCCGTTCAACGGTGCGGCGCTCCAGTGCGACGAGTGGCGGGCCGTTGCCCGTGCCGACTCCAAGTTGCAGTTTCGTGCCGCCGATTTCAATGCCGAGATACATGGTCGTCCTTGCGAAGAGAATGCTGAGAAACTGCACGCAAACTAACC
>CAZILR010000690.1:0-3519 GCA_964539995.1 uncultured Planctomyces sp. | reverse complement strand
CGGCTGCAACGGAATCGACAATCCTGCTTTCGACAGAATCTGGCGATACTCCGCCCAGATCGTGGGATCACCGCCGAGCGCATGCGGATCATCGGGCGGAATACCCATCGTGTTGGCCGCCTCGATCGGCAGCGCGGTGAGCAGCGTCTCCAACACCTGCGTACAACTCACGATGCCGGGAGCGAGATTCAAACTGACCAACTGCGCGTTCGGACCAAGCGTGTTCGACGACGGATAATTGCCGTCGGCGATCAACACTTTGGAATGATGCCCCGCGCGAGCGAGGATGGCGGTGATTTCAGGATGCAACAACGTGTGTTTCAGCATGAGGAGTCCAAGGCAGGATGGCCGCCCTCGGCCGTCCTGGTGTTGTGAAATGGAACGAAATTAAGGGACGGCCGAGGGCGGCCATCCTACGACGTCTTCAATCCACTCGCCTTCAAGACCGCTTCTTGAACGATCAAGTCGTGCTCGTACGAGTAATCAGCAGCCTTTTCGTGGCGGACGATTTTGGCCAAGTCGGCAGCGTCACCGACGTAGCGCGGGTAGTTGCCGAAGCGGACGTCTTGATAGCCTTTGCCATATTTACCGCGCGGCTGTTTGAGCGTGAAACGAACGTTCGGCGCATCGAGTGGTTGAATGTGAAACGTCCCTTCGCTGCCGCAAACGACGAAGTGCCGACGGTCGCCGCCGTCGATTTCGATGCAGCTCGCTTTGACCGACGCGATCGCCTTGGGGTACTCGAACACGGCCAGCATGTTGTCTAACAGCTTGTCCTCCTGCGGCCCGGACTTGCGGGCGAAGGAATGCACCTTGTCCGGCTTGCCGAGCGTGCTGATCACCAAATCGATCACATGACAGGCGAGTTCAAACATGATCCCGCCAGGGTACTCGGCCATCGTCTTGCGGTCACCGTTGGAGCTGACCTTCGACATCAACGTGTGAACCTCGTGCAACTCACCGAGCCAGCCGTTCTTCAGGAACTCGCGGAGCATCAGCACGGCCGGGCTGTACCGAAACATGTAGCCCATCTGCACGACGAGATGCTTGCTCGCCGCGTTATCGAGCAACCGCTTGAACTGCGGCAACGATTCGCCGGCTGGCTTGTCGAGATGAATGTGCTTGCCGGCCGCGATGCACTCTTCGGCCGTGTTGAGCAAGTCGCGGACGCGCGTCTCGACGCCGATGACTTGCAGGCCGGGCGTGTTGAGCAGTTCTTCTTTCGACATGAACTTCAAGCCGCGATAAACCGGATCGCGTTCGGCTTGTTCACGGAGCTTCGCATCCGGTTCGACGACGCCGACCACCTCCCAGTCTTCCGACTGCCGATAGACCGCCATCTTGTTGGCGTGCGCGTGTCCGACACCGATCTGACCGTATTTGATTTTCATGTCGAAACCTCAGTTTCAGAATCCGCGCAGACGTGTCGCCTCGGCGACTCGATCGAGAGCCAGCAAAAACGCACCGCGACGGAGCGTGACGCGGTGCTGGTCGGCTTTCGCTTTGATCGCCTCGAAGCTCTGCACCATTTTGCGTTCGAGACGCTGATTCACTTCTGACAACTCCCAACGGAACTGTTGAAGGTTCTGCACCCACTCGAAGTAGCTGACCGTCACGCCGCCTGCGTTGGCCAGGATGTCGGGAACGACGTGGATTCCGCGCTGCTCGAAGATTTGATCGGCTTCGAGCGTCGTCGGCGCGTTCGCCCCTTCGACGATCAGCTTCGTTTTGACCGTGTCCGCGTTCGCGCCGGTGAAGACATCTTCGAGCGCGGCGGGAACCAGCACGTCGCATTCGGTCGCCAACAGTTCCGCATTAGTGACCGGCTGACCGTCCTTCAAGCCGTGGATTGAGCCGCTTGCGGCGAGCAACCGCAAGGCTTCCTCAAGGTCGATGCCGTTCAAATTGACGTGCCCACCCGCCACATCGCTGATGCCGATGACCTTGGCTCCCATGTCTCGCAGCGAGATCGCGGCGTGCGCACCGACTTTGCCGAAGCCTTGGATGACGACGCGAGCACCCTTCAATTCAATGCCAAATGACTTGCACGCCTCGCGCGTCGCGAACGCCACGCCCAAGCCCGTCGCCGCCCCGCGTCCTTCCGATCCCCCCAGAGAGACCGGCTTGCCCGTGACGATCGCCGGCGTATAGCCGTGGCTGCGCGAGTATTGGTCCATGATCCATGCCATCGTCTGCTCGTTTGTGGCGACATCGGGAGCGGGAATGTCGATGTTCGGCCCGATGATCGGATCAATGATGTCGGTGAAACGCCGCGTCAGTCGTTCGAGTTCCAGTTTGGAAAGCGTCTTCGTATCGACCTGGATGCCCCCCTTCGCTCCGCCGAACGGGATATCGACAACCGCAGTCTTCCAAGTCATCAGCGACGCAAGCGCACAGACCTCCGTGTCGGTGACGTCCGGGTGATACCGCAGCCCACCCTTGAACGGCCCGCGCGAGTCGTTGTGCTGGATGCGATAGCCGATGAAAACCTGCAAGCGGCCGTTGTCGCGGATGATCGGAATCTCAACCCGCAACTGACGGTCGGGAGTGAGCAGAAACGACATCAATGCGTCGTCCAGATTCAGCATGGCCGCCGCATCGGTGACGTAATGATTGACGGTCTCAAGCGCGTTCATGAGTCGGTTCCTTCTCCTACCCGGATGAATTCGAACCACCGAAAGAGTACGAGTCGGAATCGGAGACTGCGAGCCACCCGCGCATGAAAAAACCGACACCAAATCGGTGTCGGTTCGGAGTGGTTGTTCTCGCAATTCAAGAGTTAGCCGACCTTCATGGCCGCGCCAAGAATCTTGCTGGTGCTGGGACGCATGATGCGGCCATCGACCAGTTCGCCCTTTTGCAGCGTCGCGCGGATGTCTTTGCCGCTGATCGACCAGGGCTTCTCGTCTTTGTGACGCTCGGTGAGATCGACTCGGCCGATCGATTCGTAGTAGGCCGCGAAGCCGACCTTGATCGGCTTGATCTTCAGATCGCCGCCGAGCTTGCTGTAGATCTCTTGAGCGTCGAAGTCGCCCCAGATCGCTTCGCCGTTGGCGTACGGCGCGTCGGCGTGCTTGCGGCCGATGACGATGTGCGTGTAGCCCATGTTCTGGCGATAGATGCCGTGCATCACCGCTTCCTTCGGGCCACCGTAAAACATCTTGATGTCGAGTCCGAGCAGCACAACGCGATCCGGCACCGATTCGTTGCGCGGTCCCCACAAGGCTTGATCACTGTCGCCGTCGCCGAGCGAGCGGTCGGTGATCAACTTCTCGTAGGTCTGCATCCGAATCTCGGCGTTGACGTCGTCGCCCTTCACTTCGCCGATCAGCGGGTTCAAGCACGCGCCGGCGTTGAAGCCTTCACGCAACAGCGCTTCGAGTCCGTAGACCAGCGCGTACTCGTGAGCACGGTGCAGCGGGTTGCGAGTTTGAAACGCGACGACCGCGTTCCAACCTTTCTCGCCGAGCAGCTTGCGAACTTCACGCGGCGTCAGCACATACTTGCCGAACGCCGGGT
>CAZILR010000689.1:0-3521 GCA_964539995.1 uncultured Planctomyces sp. | reverse complement strand
GCGTGATGCCGTGCTCCCGGATCAGCGCGACCACCGACGCCACCTTCGATGCGTTCCAAGTGTGTCCACATCCGCTTCAGTCGCGGCCGGTAGTACAAAAGCTGAGCCAGCTCGACCTGCAACCGCGCTTCGTAGGTCTGTGCTCGCCGAGCGAAGATGTCGAGAATCACTTCGCTGCGATCGACGATCACGCAATTGAGTTCTTCCTCGAGGTTGCGTCCCTGCGACGGCGAGAGGTTGTTGTCGAAGATGACGGTCTTGGCTCCGGTCGCCTCAATCAGTTGCTTCAACTCTTCAACCTTGCCTTTGCCAAGCAACGTGGCGGTGCTGGGCTGATTCGTTTTCTGGACCAACTCGCCGACCACTTCCGCTCCGGCGGTCTTGACCAATCCATGCAGTTCATCCAGCGCAGAGTCTTTGTCGATGCGACTACCGGTTTCGAGCACGGCGACGAGAATCGCCTTCTGCTCCTGGACTTTCAGTTGTTCACGTTTCGCGTCAGCCAAGCGAGTCTCCTGCGTCGTCTGCTTTCGAGGTGGAATGAATCAGGATCGAAAGTTGGCGTGACATCGACCGGTTTGCAATGGGTGTGACTTTTCCGAGCCGTCCGATTCAGATACCAGTGTTGGAGGATGGTCGCCCTCGGCCGTCCATCGTTGAGTCGAACCATGCAGGACGGCCGAGGGCGGCCATCCTACGACGGTGCAATCTTCTCCGGAGGAATCATGTGGAATCGCAGAACATTTCTGGGAGCAGTCGGGGCTGGTGTGATTGGCGCGTCATGGCCTGCGGCTGCGGAGCAGTCCACCGAGAAACGCAAGCGGCTGGCGATCATCACCACCGAGTGGCGCTATCGGTCTCATGCGTGGCACATGGGTGAGCGGTTCCTCGTCGGCTATCCGAAGCAAGGCCGCTGGCATCGCCCGCCGCTGGACGTCGTCGCCGCGTACGTTGATCAACGTCCCGAAAGCGACCTGAGCGTCCAACGCTCGGAAGAGTTCGGCTTCCCGATCTTCAAGTCGATTGCCGAAGCGGTGCGCTGCGGCGGCGACAAGCTGGCGGTCGATGCCGTGCTGATCATCGGCGAGCACGGCAACTATCCAGACAACGAGATCGGACAGAAGAAATACCCGCGCTACGAATTCTTCAAGCAAGTCACCGACGTCTTTCGCAAAGACGGCCGAGCCGTCCCGATCTTCAACGACAAACATCTGTCATGGAATTTCGATTGGGCCAAAGAGATGGTCGCGATTTCGCATGAGCTGGGCTTCGGCTTTTGTGCTGGGTCGTCTCTGCCGGTGACTTGGCGGATGCCGAGCATCGACATGCCGCACGGAGCCGAGGTCGAAGAAATTCTCTGCGTCGCCATCGGAGGCTTGGACAGTTACGACTTTCACGCTCTGGAAGTGATGCAGTGCATGGCCGAACGTCGTCGCGGCGGTGAAACGGGAGTCGTGTCGATGCACGCGCTGCGCGGCGACGCGATTTGGAAGGGACTGGAGTCAGGATCATGGAAAGCCGGCGGCTGCGATCCGACGTTGTTCGAGGCATGTCTCAGTCGCAGCCAGACACTCGCGCAGCCGAAGACGTACAGCCATCGGTATCCGACCGTGCCGCAAATGCGCGAATGGGTCAAGGAGCCGATCGCGTTTCGCTTCGAGTACGCCGACGGCTTGAAGGCCACGATGCTGTTGATGAACGGACTCGTCGATGACTTCACCTTCGCCGCTCGGCTGAAGGGACAGGCCGAACCACTCTCGACGTTGTTCTATCTGCCATCGACCCCCAACGTGACGTACTCCGCCGCGCTGATGTCGAAGGCCGAGGAAACCTTCTTGACCAACAAAGCCCCCTATCCGATCGAGCGAACGCTGCTCACGTCAGGCCTCGTCGCCGCCGGGATGAAATCGATCGCCGACGGCCAGAAACGGATCGAGACTCCGCACCTCGCCATTCGGTACTCCGCGCCGCGCGAATCCACGTTCTGGCAGAGCTAAGTGCCTCCTCCTCTACTTCAACCGGACTCACTCCCAACGCCTGTCGATGTGGTGTGAATGATGGACGCAAAGCCGTTATCGCAGCGAGTCGAATCGATGCCACCGCATCGTCCGACTCTCAACGAAAGAATCGAGAAAATTGTTGTTCGGCTCTGCGTGATGCTGGCAATCGGCTTTGTCGTGTCGCCTGCCTGGAACGTGTATGTCGCCAAGAGAATCACCAAGCCGATCACTCGTGTAGGAGGCTGGGTTCAATACGGTGGCGACGGTGCGGGGATCTTCATGGGTGTCGCCGGCGCGCATAGCGTTTGGTTCAACGACATCGAGCTAACTGAAGATGATCTCCGAAAAATCGGCCCGTCGCTTGAGGCACTTCCAGAGATCTATCTGGTCCGTTTTGTCAACACGCCCATTTCGGACGCCGGCCTGGAGCATCTAGCCGGACTGACGCAGGTCGAAAGGATTGAACTCCAAGGGACTCGCGTAACTCGTGAGGGAGTCGCACGACTTCAGAAAAAATTGCCCAAGTGCCATTTGAATGCGTTCTTTACTGATGAGGAAAATCCAGACCATGACGACTCTCAAAAAACAGATCGAAAATCATCGCTTCGTAATTATCGCGCTACTGGCGGTGTTTCATGCGTCTCCTCTTTTTGGCGACGAACCTAAAAAGGCCTCGATCGAGGCGGACTTCCAAGTCCAAGGCGAATACGTCGGCGAAGTCTCCCAATCCGATCGAAAGAAAAAACTCGGCGTGCAGGTTCTCTCGCTCGGCAAAGAGAAGTTCCGCGCGGTGTGGCGGAACGGTGGGTTGCCTGGTGATGGTTGGGACAAGAACGAAATCGCTCCGCGCGAGACAGAAATTGTCGCGGGCGTCATGACGTTCAAGGCGGACGATCAGACTGCCACGATCAAAGACGGTGTGATGGTGATCACAGCAGATGGCAAGACTGTCGGCGAATTGAAGCGAATCGTTCGCAAGAGTCCCACGCTCGGAGCCAAGCCGCCAAATGGCGCGGTCATGCTGTTCGATGGCAAAAACGCCGACCAATTTGAGAACGGCCGCATGACGAAGGACGAACTCCTGATGCAAGGTGCGACCAGCAAGTTCAAGCATCAGAGCGGCACGTTGCACATCGAGTTTCAGATTCCATATGGGCCGCTCGTGCCGAGCCGCGGGAACAGCGGCGTTTATCTGCAAAGCCGCTATGAAGTGCAGATGCTCGATTCGTTCGGGCTGAAGCCTCACAACCACGAGTGCGGCGGCATCCCGTCGATCAAGGAGCCGGACATCAACATGTCCTTCCCGCCGCTGTCGTGGCAAACCTACGACGTCGATTTCACGGCCGCTCAATTCGCCAACGGCCAGAAGACGAAGAACGCTCGCATGACCGTGCGGCACAACGGAGTCGTTGTCCACGACAACGTCGAACTCCCGCACGCCACCACTTCATCCCCGCTGCCCGAAGGCCCCGAACCCGGCCCGATCAACCTGCAAGACCATCAAGCCGAAGTCCGCTATCG
>CAZILR010000688.1:0-3524 GCA_964539995.1 uncultured Planctomyces sp. | reverse complement strand
CTCGCGCCGTATGGTCGGCAGACGGCGATCAGTCTGGCCAACGGTGGCAACCTCGTGTTGGGGGAGCAGAGCGAACAGCTCAGCATTTTCGAGACAGCTCGGCCGCTGAAGTGGATTCAGTTTCTGGCCAACAAGCCGGTGTTGATTGGCGCGGCGGAGTACGGCCAAGTCTGTGCTCATCGCATCAACGGCGAGCGACTCTGGAGTGAGAAATGTTTCGCCTCGCTGGGTGAGATGTGCGCGTCGGCCGACGGCGAGACCGTCTTGGTGGCGGGATTCAACCAGGGCATCCAGACGTTCGATGGCGACGACGGTTCAACGAAGGACTCGTATCTGATCGAGGGAACGATCGGTCGCGTGTCGTGCAGCGTCGATGCGGGCCGGATCGCCGCGGCCTCCCTCGAACGGCAGTTATATTGGCTCAATTCCAACGGTAGGCTGCTCTGGTCTACGGAAGTGGACGAGGAGATCGTCCGCGTGATCTGCGACCCGCTGGGTGACTGGTTGCTGGTCGGCCTGCGTTCCGGCCACATCCTGCGACTCGATTGGAAACGCAAGTAGCCCTGTCGCTCCGCGACAGGAAAGCCGAGCGGCGAGCGACTCTAATTTCTTCACAACGATTTCATGCTCATGAGAGCGTGACTCATAATCGGCGATCCTGTCGCGGAGCGACAGGGCTACGTCATCCCGTGACGGCCGGGTCGGCGGCTTCGATGATGCCCAGCAGCTCTTCCACGGACTTCGCTTGTCGCAGCTTCTCACGGACGAACTCACTCTTCGCGACGTTGGCCAACTGAGCCAAGAAAAAGACCTGCAAGTTCGGACGATCGGCGGGTGTGACCAGCAGAAAAATCAGTCGCACCGGTTCCGTGGACGTCGGACTGAAGAGGATGCCCTCTTCGGAGCGGCCGAAGACCATGATCGGTTTCGACAGTCGCGGGCAACGAGCGTGCGGGATCGCGACTCCGAAGCCGACGTCCGTCGTGATAAGTTGCTCTCGCGTCAGGGCCAGTCCGGCGATGTCCACATCGGCGGGAATGTTGCCCCCCGGAATCGCGGCGATGAGTTCGCGAATCGCAGCTTCCGTGTTCGTCGCCGCCACATCCAGCAGGATCGCGCCGGACTCGAGCGCGTCCTTCAAGAACAATCGCGGCAGACGCGGGTACTCGTCTTCGATCTTGCCGACGATTTCTTCCAGAATGTCTTCCAGAGTGATGAGGCCCACCGAATGGTGCCCATCCATGACGACGGCCATGTTCGCGCCGTCCCGTTGAAGCTCCTGCATCGTCACGGCAAGATTGTCTGCCGGCCCGACGATGCGCAGGGGACGCAGAATGCGCTGCCAATCGCGATCGCTCTGATTCAGCAGCAACAGGTCTTTCATCAGCAGGTACTTGACCGGCTTGTGGGATTTTGGATCGATCACCGGGATGCGCGAGAAGCGATGCTCACGCACGGTTCGTATGACTTCCGCCAGCGGAGTGTCGGCGGACAAAGTTTGCACCTGAGGCCATGCGATCATCGCGTCGCGGACCGTCTGCTTGCTGAGATCAAACAGGTTCTCGACCATCAGCAATTGGTTGAATGAGAACGATCCTGTCGCTTGCGTCGCAAACAACAGCATCCGCAATTCTTGCTCGGTGTGCGCGACCTCGTGATGCTCGGCCTCCAAGCCCAGCAGCCGGAGGATCAGATTCGAGGCCCCGTTGAGCGCACGCATCGGCACATAAAAAACGATGTATGCCCAACGCATTGGTTTTGCGACCCACAGCGTGGAGGCTTCGGCACGACGAATCGCGAGACTCTTGGGAGCCAACTCGCCAAACAAAATGTGCAAAAACGTGATCAGCGAAAACGCCAGGATTGCCGACAGCACATGGCTGGCGTGAGGCGTCATCCAGGTCGGTTGGCCTATCACGAGTTCGATGATCCGAGCAAATGCAGGCTCGCCGATCCAACCTAAGCCAAGGCTCGCGACCGTAATTCCCAATTGAGTCGCCGAAAGGTACTCGTCCAATTCGTCGATCATCTTTCGCGCGGCTTGAGCGCGCCGATTCCCTGTCCGAGCCAATTCCTCAATGCGCGTAGTGCGAACTTTGACGAGAGCGAACTCCGCCAAAACGAAGAAGCCATTGAGCAACACTAAGACAAGGGCGAAAATCAGTTTCAACCCGGTGGTCCAATCCATAGTGGCGGAGACTGTATGCGGCACCGCTCAGACCGACAACGTGAGCCGGTGAGCGTAGCCGCCTCGCTCCCGCGAGGCGGAGTCGCCGTCATCGGCTCACGACAACCAAGTCCGATTCCGTGGAAGCTATTTGGAGATTAGGAGCCTTTTGGCGGTTGCTTCGCCTTGCGGGAGCGAGACGACAATGTTGATGCGACTGACGTTCTTTCGGCTCGCCGATAGACTCTTGTGACAAAAGAATCCTCTGACTTTGCAATGGATTGGGATCACCCATGAGCGTTCCACCGACTCGGCTGCACCGTCGCGATCTGTTGAAAATTGGCTCCGTGGCGGCGATGGCTCCTTGGTTCCCGCTTCGCGCGGGCGAAACTAAACCAAAGCTGCCACGCGTTGCGGCGATCAATTCGATCTACCGGCTGCGGTCGCATGCGTACCACATCGCCGGACGGTTTATTCACGGCTACACGATCAACGGGCTGCATCATCAGCCGCCGTTTCAACTCGTGCGCATGTTCGATCATCAGCAGCCGGCGGACGACCTTGGCTCGGAGGTTTGCAAGAAGCATGGCATCGAACTGTGTTCGTCGGTGGCCCAGGCACTCGGCGGCGACAAGCTGGATGTCGATGCCGTGCTGCTCATCATCGAGCACGGCGAGTACCCGTTGAACGAGCGGAATCAAATCCAGTACCCTCGCTTCGGGATGTTCCAAGAGGTCATCGACGTCTTCCGCAAGAGTGGTCGCAGCGTGCCGGTGTTTGTCGATAAGCATTTGTCCTTCGATCACCTGAAGGCCGCGAAGATGGTCGCCGCCTCGAAGGAAATGAAGTTCGGCCTCATGGCAGGCTCGTCGTTACCGGTGACGTGGCGGATACCAGAACTTGCTCCGCCGCTCGGTACGCCGTTCGAGGAAGGAATCGCGATCATCGGCTACGACCGCAGCACTTGGGAGATTTACCTCTTTCATGTGCTCGAAGTCTTGCAGTGCATGTTGGAGCGTCGCGCCGGTGGCGAGACTGGCGTGAAGTCGATCCAAACGCTGTCGGGCGAAGCAGTCTGGAAAGCCGGTGACGAGGGCCGCTGGTCTGGGACGTTGCTCGAACACGCGCTCTCGCGCTGCCCCAGCCGCAACTACGGCCGCGTGCGCGAACAGGTCAAGAACCCGCTCGTCACGCTGATCGAATACGCCGACGGCACAAAAGGGGCCGTCTTCAATCTCGTTGAAGCCGCGAACATCGCCGACAACGACACCTTCATCAGCACGATGGAAACGCTGGTGGACATGGAGCAGTGGATGCGGACCTTCGCCGTCGAGCATGCGGTGGGCAACTGGGATTC
>CAZILR010000687.1:0-3527 GCA_964539995.1 uncultured Planctomyces sp. | reverse complement strand
AGCACGCCTATCCGTGCTGACGTGCTGTGACAGGGTGACAAGGTGAGGGGGTGACACGGTGAGGGGGCAGCTTCATCGTTTCTTGGAGGCGATCACCCAAGTTTCGGGATGATTGATCATACCAACGATTGTCCGCAAGACGCTGTCGTATTCGCGGTACAACTGGCGTGTGGATTCAGCCGGCAGGTAGCCGCACTTCACGGCGAACTCGAGCCAGACCTGAGTTTCAGCCGCTTCGGTTTCCGCATCCGAGAGTTTACTGATAAAGGCGGCCTCATACCGTCGCTTTCGCCACGCTTCCGTAAGATTCGCGCAGACACTGCGAGACGAACGGCGGATTTGATCGGTCAACGAATACGTCTCTTCCTTCGGAAATTTCTTGGAGACTTCGAACACACGCATCGCGGTATCGAATGCCCGTTGGTAGACATCAAGGTCACGATGACTGCGGAGCCCCTGTCGTTTCACCGTTGCCTGTCTCACCTTGTCACCCCCTCACCGTGTCACCTTGTCATGCAAGTAGCTCACTCACGACCTTCGCTTGCGTCACCTCAGCGTCGGTCAGGCTCGCGTCGCGACCTTCGTGCGGATACGTCAAGGATTCGTGTTCGAGACCAAGTTGGTTCAGCAGCGTCGCGTGCAGGTCATGCACGTTGACGACCTTCTCGACCGACTCGTAGCTGAAATCGTCGGTCGCTCCGTGGACGTAGCCGGCTTTGAAACCTCCACCAGCGAGCCACAACGAGAACGCACGGCGGTTGTGGTCGCGGCCGTCGGCTCCCTGCGACACGGGGAGCCGGCCAAACTCTCCGGTCCAAAGCACAATCGTCTCGTCGAGCAATCCGCGCTGCTTCAAATCTTGCACCAGCGCGGCACTCGGCTGATCGGTGCGGGAGGTCAGCCCTTTCAGACTTTCGGCGTTCTTGCTGTGCGTGTCCCACGGCTGGCCGGCCATGAAGAGTTGCACGAATCGAACACCACGCTCGATTAGCCGCCGAGCGATCAAGCAGCGTGTGCCGTACTCGTCGGTCGCCGGCTGCCCGATGCCGTACATCGCCTTCGTCGCTTCCGTCTCTTGCGAGAGATCGAGCACGTCGGGCACCGCAACTTGCATTCGTGCGGCCGTCTCGAAGTTCGCGATCCGCGCGGCGAGTTCGCTGTTCTCCGGGTGACGCTTGAGATGCGTGCGATTCAATTCGTCGAGAAACCGCAGTTGATTCTTGCGAGCCTGCGGTGAGATGCCGTCCGGCGTTTGCAGATTTAACACCGGCGACTTGCCCGAGCGAAACACCGTCCCCTGATACACCGCCGGCAGCCAGCCGCTCGTCCAATTTTTCTCGCCATCGACTGGCAGGCCGCCCGGATCGGAGAGCACGACGTACCCCGGTAGGTTTTCGTTTTCGGTGCCTAGCGCGTAAATCGTCCACGCTCCGATCGTCGGCAGTCCCGACAAAAACTTGCCGCTGTGAATCAGCCGCAAGGCCGATTCGTGATCGACGGACTCGGTGCTCATTGAGCGGACGAGCGTGATGTCGTCCGCGATTCGCGCCGTGTGCGGCAGCAGTTCCGACAACACCATGCCGCTCTCGCCGCAACTGCGAAACGAATACGGCGAGCCGAGCACGTTTCCCTTTTGCTTTTCAAAGTGGACTTCCAACTCACCGCCGGGATACGGCTTGCCATGAAACTTCTGCAACGCTGGCTTCGGGTCGAACAGATCCATCTGGCTCGGCCCGCCGTGCTGAAACAGACAAATGACGGACTTCGCCGCCGATCGCTGCATCGGTAAGGCGGTGTCCGCCCGGAGATTTCGCGAGTCTGCGAGCAACGACGCCAGCGCCAAACTGCCAATTCCGCCTGCGGATCGGCCGAGAAACGCGCGGCGAGTCAATGCGGCAAGAGTCGATTCCATCGGGGGCATGTCCATCTCCCTGAACTGCAAAATCGCAAGGTCACGATACCATATCGGCCAAGCACTTCGGGAGCCTCCTCATGTTTGACTCGACTCTGTCTCGCCGCGATCTCTTGCGAGCCGGCACCGCCGGGCTACTCGCGTCGGCGATTCCCGGCCAAGGCCGCGTGCCGCTGTTCGCTCAGGAACTTGGCGAGCGGCCGATGCAATCCGACGACGTGAAGATCGTCACGCCGCGCGGCCGAGTCCCCATCAGCTTCATCATCGACGACTCGACCTGCCTCGCGAATCTTGCTCACTTTGGCATCCCGCAGTTCGCCGAGGTCGATCCCGACCGCTATCACCAGGACTGGGCCAAGCTCCCCAAAGAGATTCCCGACAAGTTCGTCCGCAAGTTCGGCGAGTGGTCTCGCGAGCACGGTATCAAAGGCAAGTACAGCATCGTCCCCTACCCCGCTGGCATCGGCCGCATCGACCAGAAGCTGCCCGATTGGTCAAAACAGCAGCTTGAAGAGAGCCTCAAATTGGTCCGCGAGTTCATGACCGTCGATTGGGACATCCACCCGGAGATGGTCACGCACACGTTCGCCATCGACCTCAAAACGGACAAACCGTATCCCGATCACTCCGAAAAGTTTCTTGAGAGCGCCGGCTTCAGTATCGACAAGAGTGCCGAACAACTCGCCGAGTACATGGCCTACGCGCTTCGCATTCTCAAGAACGTCGGCCTGCCGTGCGAAGGAGTCACGACTCCCGGCGGCTTCGGCAACCGAGCTCGCGACAGGCTCTCACGCGGGGTGCTGATGGCCGCTCGTGATGCCTACAAGGCCGAGATTCCGCATTACTTTCGGCATCTCCTCACCGGCGAGGAAAGCGTCGCCCCGCGCGTCGAGTACGCGAGCGGGATCGACACCGACGATCCGAAGTGCTGTGTCTCGATCATCGGCTGCACGAACGATTGGTTCGGCGGCTTTGACGGCCTGACTCCCGGCACCGTCGATCAATTCATCACCGAAGACCTCGAAGAGGGCCGCATGGTCGATGTCATCGAGCGGGGCGACGAGCCAGCCATTATGGTCAGCCACTGGCCCGGCCTGTACTTCAACGGTGACGAGACTGGCTTCGCGATCTTCCAAGATGTGGTCCGCCGCCTGCACCGCCGCTACGACAACCTGCACTGGATGAAGCTCAGCGAAATCTCCCGCTACTGGGCCGCGAAGGCTCTGACACGCATCGAACGCAAAGGGGAATCGGTGATTCTTCGCAGTCCATTCGCCTGCCCCGATTTCACGTTTGAAATCGAACTCCCTGCCAGTGCCCAGATTCACGCGAAGACCGTCGGCTCCAGCAGATCGCGATCCCAACCGATCCCGCTGAAGCAAATCGTCCGCCCGCTCGACCTCGCCACCGGCGAATGGGTCCACGAGGAAGACGTCGCCCGCATCTGCCTGAACCTGCCGAAGCGCGAAGACGTTGTCGTGTCGTGGGAGTGATCTCCGATTTCATCGCCGACCTTCATACCTCAAACCGTGATTTGTTCGGCAAATGGAGTCACGGTCGTTACGCTGCCGACCCTTTCGGTTTCTCTAAAATCCATTGTCTGAGGTCTGTCATG
>CAZILR010000686.1:0-3528 GCA_964539995.1 uncultured Planctomyces sp. | reverse complement strand
GCGTGAGATCAAGCCGGACATCGTCCACACACACAGTTCAAAGGCCGGAATCCTCGGACGAGCCGCCGCCACGAAACTCGGCATCCCCGCCATCCACACAATTCACGGAGCCTCGTTTCATTACGGCCAGAACCCGATCGCTCACGAGTTGTACCGGCTCGCGGAAAAGTGGGCGGCGCGCCGCTGTGCGAAATTCATCAGTGTCTGCGACGCGATGACCGACCAGTACGTCGCCGCCGGCATCGCTCCGCGCGAAAAGTTCGTGACGATCTACAGCGGCATGGAAGTCGAGCCGTTCCTGTCGCCACCACGACCGCGTGAGGTTGTGCGTCAGGAACTCGGCCTGCAACCAAACGACGTCGTCGTCGGCAAGATCGGACGGCTGTTCCACCTCAAAGGCCAAGAATTCGTCATCGCGGCCGCCCCCGCCGTTGTCGCACAGAATCCCAACGCGAAGTTCCTGCTCGTCGGCGACGGCATCCTCCGAGCAGAATTTGAAAAGTATATCGCCGATCTCGGCCTGACTCAGCACTTCGTCTTCGCCGGACTTGTCCCGCCGAGCCGTGTTCCAGAACTCATTCACGCGATGGACATCGTCGTCCACACCAGCCTATGGGAAGGACTCGCTCGCGTGTTGCCCCAAGGCTTGATCGCGGGAAAACCTGTGATCAGCTACGACGTTGATGGAGCCAAAGAAGTGATCATTTCTGGCGAGACCGGCTATCTGCTGCCACCGAAGTCGGTCGCGGAACTGTCGGAGGCGATCAACATTCTAGCCGCCGATTCGGCCCTGCGCGAGTCCTTCGGCCGCGCCGGCCGCGAACGATTCACCGAGCAGTTCCGGCACCAGACGATGACACGCAAGATCCGTGAGGTCTACGCGAATCTCCTCGGCGGTACGGGTGTCGCACCAAAGCCAGACTGAATACCACGGCTCAACCCATCAACCGGCGTCGCGCTTCGCGCACGATCCGCTCAGCTTCGTCGGCGGAACTGGCCATCGCCGTGAGGTGTCCCATCTTCCGCCCCGCCCGAGCCGACGATTTGCCGTACAGATGAAGCTTCACTTCCGGCAGCTTCAGAGCCTCTGCCCAGCGCGGCTCGCCGTTCTCCCAGACGTCACCGAGCAGATTCGCCATCGCCGCCGGACGGAGCAATTCGGTCGATCCCAGCGGCAGGCCACAAATGGCTCGCACCTGCTGCTCGAACTGACTGGTCACGTTCGCATCGAACGTCAAATGCCCCGAATTGTGCGGACGGGGAGCAAGCTCGTTGATCAGCAGCCGATCGTCTTGCGTCAGAAACATCTCGACGCACAACACGCCGACAACATCCAGCGACTCCAGCACTCCCCGCGCGATCGCCTCGGCTTCGGCCGCAACTTGAGGCGAGACGCGCGCCGGAGCAACCGTGACATCCAAAATGTGATTCGAGTGCGAGTTCTCCAACAGACCAAAATTGGCAATCGCGCCGTCTAATCCACGAGCGCCGACAACCGAGACCTCCAATCGGAAATCGACAAAGCCCTCCAAAATGGCCTCGCTCGTCCCCAGTCGCTCCCAAACAAACGCCGCTTCGTCAGCCGAAAGAATCTTGGCCTGTCCTTTCCCGTCGTATCCCCATCCCGCAGTTTTCAACACCGCCGGACATCCAATCTCTCGAATCGCAACGTGCAATTCTTCTGCCGAGCGAACCGCTCGAAATGGCGTGACCGGAAAGCCGTGTTCGCGGAGATATGTCTTCTCGCGGAGCCGATGCTGCGTGACATGCAACACCTGTCCCGCCGGCCGCACCGGAGCAAATCGAGCCGCGACTTCCGCCGTTGCTGACGGCACATTCTCGAACTCAAACGTCACGACGGAAACCTGCTTCGCGAAGTCGGAAACGACATCAAGATCGTCGTAGCTCGCAGTGATCTCCTGATCTGCGACTTGGCCGGTTGGCGAATCGAACTCTGGAGAAAGCGTGTGAACTCGATAGCCCATTTTCCTGGCCGAGATTGCAAACATTCTCCCAAGCTGCCCGCTGCCCAGCACTCCCAAGGTTGCTCCCGGCAGGATTGTCTGGACGTTCCTTTCGTCGTGTCCGTGACTCACGGCAATGTCTCCTGCAAGACTTTCTGAGTCTGCTCATCATGGAAAGCCCGTAGCTTCTCTCGAAGTTCAGGTCTCGACCTCGCCAGAATCCGAATGGCAAACAGAGCTGCATTAATTGCACCAGCCTTGCCGATCGCCATCGTTGCGACCGGAATACCTCCCGGCATCTGAACGATTGAGAGCAGAGAGTCTACCCCTTGCAAAGCATGGCTCTGCACCGGTACGCCGATGACCGGCAAGACCGTATGCGAGGCAACCATTCCCGGCAGATGAGCCGCTCCACCAGCACCGGCGATGATCACCTCGACCCCTCGCGATTCGGCTTCACTCGCGTACTTGGCCATTAGATCGGGAGTGCGATGAGCGGAAACGATTCGATACTCATGGGGCATGCCAAACTGGGCGAGCAAATCCACGGCATGACGCATCGTCTCCCAGTCAGATTTGCTCCCCATGATGATGCCGACGACCGGCAGCACAACCGACACAGACATTGCAATTGTCTCCGACAACGATCCCGAATTTCGCACCAAAACTTCGCGGGAAGTTGTAAGGCCAAGAGTGCAAACTTGCGAAGCTCTGCGATCGAATCGACATTCCGAATCTCAACTCCATTTGGATTTGGGTTGCCGAACAACTGAAGGCCACTCCAGAAAGAATAAGGGCGGCCAACTGATGCTGGCCGCCCTTCGCTTACTCGTCATTCGGAAAATTGGAAAATGAATTTCTTACTTCTCGCCCTTTTCTGATTTGTCACCCGCCTTTTCCTTTTCGCCGGCCTTCTTCTTCTCCGCCGCTTTCTTCTGGCTTTCTTCGTTGGCAGCCTGCAGTGCCTTTTTCTGGTCGGCAGTCAAAACGGCTTCCACATCGGCCTTCTCTTTGGTTCTCAAATCAACGATCTGCTTCTGTAGTGCCGCAATCTGATCATCGTACTTATTTTGGAGTTCATAGATTTTCTTTCGCTGATCCTCGCTGATCCCAATCTTCCCAAAGCCGGCTGGCAAACGATCTCCAGATCTCGCCGCCTTCTTTGCTCCCTCAGCCTTCTCCGTAGTCTTTGCTGCGGCCTTACTCGCCTCCTGGGCAACTACTACCGGCCCCACAGAAATGGTCGTGATTCCGAGCAATAACAGGCCGCACAACAAAAAACCTGCAAAAGTATTTTTCATGATGACATCCTTTCAGAATGTTCTAATCAACCATCAGAATGAACGGCCATTCTGAATTGGGGAACATGTCATCACGCTATCGCAGGAAATCGCAAATATCAACTTTGCAATAAAAAAATCCCGCAGAGCAAAAACTCTGCGGGATTCCGTATAAAAAATGGTTGGTGGTCAAGAGTTTTCCAAGTCGAAGCGATGGTCTGCTGGACGAATCCAGCTTGCGAATCAAAATCCTTAGAAAGGAGGTGATCCAGCCGCAGGTTCCC
>CAZILR010000685.1:823-3530 GCA_964539995.1 uncultured Planctomyces sp. | reverse complement strand
GCTGTTCTCGATGCGGATGCCGCCGAGCCTGGCATAGCTGATGTGGCTGCCGGTAATGATCGTCTGGTGCAGATTACAGTGGTCGAGGAAGACTCCGATGCCGGTGTTTTGGTAGATGTGGCAATGGCTGATGAGCACGTTGCGCGAACGTCGCGTGACGTGGACCGCGTTCCGCACCTTGCGGATCAGGACGCCAGTCAGCGTTGGTTGCATGACCCCTTCGAGCCGGATTCCGTCCGCTTCGGGGTGGTCGCCCGTGATTTCGATGTCGCTGAGCAGCGGCATCCGCTCACGCTGCCAGATTTCTGGCTTGAAGCCGTTGGGGTCAGCGCTTTTGTCGTGTGAGCCGGCGAAAAACAGAGCTGGCCCCTTGCCGGCCATGATCAGCTTCGCAGTCCCGCCGCTGCCACGGATCGCCGTCCGGCTGAACTTGGCCAGATCGACGACGATTGGTTTGGTGATGCGGTAATCGCCACGGGGAAACTCGATCAGCCCCTCGCCATCAGACAGGGCGTGCTGAATGGCGGACGTGTCGTCTGCCTGGCCGTCACCGGCCGCTCCGTAGTCGCGAACATTGCTCATGGGAAAATGCCTTTCGTGGTGGAGAAGGGCACTCTATCGGCCGTTTCGACTGGTTCAACTCGCAGCGTCCCCACGATCGGCACGAGTCGCACGGGACACAGGATCGTGCGCAACGGCAGTCACCGGTGGACTCTGCCCGGATTCCCCAAGCGGGGTCTGTGGTTGTTGGGGGGCGCGGTTCGATGTTCTCAAGGCGAAAGGCTCTGCTAATCGCCGATGGCCCGAAAAGTCGGTTTGACACGATTTTTCAGGCACTCGTAGAATCGCCTGGAACTGGTGGCGGTCGCGGTCGTTCTGTGTTCGGGCTTTCCGTCCGACGAGTGCCGCGATGCAAGGATGCTGTCACAAAGGGCGATCTCGATGAAAAACAATGTCGGTAAAGTGTTCGTGGTCCTCACTACGTTTCTAAGCATCGCGTTTCTCGGCTTCTCATTCGCCGCTCGCATCGCCGGCACGAACTGGGAAGGAGAAGCGGATGCCTTGGAAAAGTACACCATCGAAAAGAACGTCAACGAGAAGGAGACGACCTACACCGTCAAGAGCGTCATCGAACACGTCAAGCAAGAGCCGCTCAGCAAGACTGCGAAGTTGTTACCTGAGGTGATCTTGGCCGCGTACAACCACGAGGCCACGCAACTCAGCGCGATGATTCAAGAGCTGGAACCATTGCCGGAGCAACTCAAGAAACGGCAAGAAGAAATCACGGCTCAGCAGAAGGTGGACCTCAAAGCGATGGAGGCTCGCGGACAGGAGTTGGCGAAAATCTTTGAGCAGCAGGTTAAGACGCTTCAGGATTTATCCGTCGAAGGCGATAAGGTTGCTCAAGAGGCATTGGCCGTTTGGAAAGAAGAAGAGCTGCGCCGCGAAGACGTCGCTCGATTGCGGAATCATTTGGAGGAACTGGAAGTCGATCAATTCCAGTCCCTCGAACAGAAGAAACGATTGCAGGACGAACTCAGCCGCTTGCGAGGCGTGCTGGCTCGACTACAACGCCGGAATATTCAATTGAAGTCGTCCTACGAAGAATGATCGCGGGACGCGAACGACTGGGGGGTCGTGAGATGTCATTTCTTGGAAAGCTACTTGTTGGCTTACAGCTCTTTCTGAGCATCGTGTTCCTGATCTTCGCCGGAGCGGTCTTCTCAACGCAGGCGAACTGGAAGAAAACTGCGGAACTTGCCGAGGAGCGAGTCAAAAAATCCGAAGCGGACAAATTGCAAGTCGAGCAGGCGTTCGCGGCTTATAAAACTCGCACAGACATTGAACTCAAGAACGAACAGGCGCGAGCCTCCGACGCCGAAGGCCGAGCCAAGCTGCTGAAGGACCAAGTCGATTCCGTCGAGCAGGAATTGGTGGCCGCCAAGACTGCACGCGATGAACAAACCGAACTGGCGAAGGTCTCCGTCGAGGAAGCTCGCCAGCGCCGGGAAGAGGCGTTGCTGCAACGCGGAATCAACAACGACTTGCAGAAGCTGCTCAACGAAAAACAAGACCGCGTGAAGGCTCTGGAAGACGTCAAATTCAACTTGCAAGTCGCCGAGAAGGCGTTGCAAGACAAATACACGAAGTTGCTGGGTGAGCTCGCGCTGATGCAGAAAATCATTGCGGCGAACGGCCTCTCGACCGATCCGCAAACGGTGGCTGGCTTGCAGACGCCGCCGCCAGCCGTCGATGGCGAGGTACTCGAAACGAAACGAGCTGGCCGCAGTGGTTCGGACTTGGTCGAGATCTCCATCGGCAGCGACGATGGACTCGCCGAAGGCCACAAACTCTCGGTCTATCGCCCGCAGCAGGGTGATCGGGCCGCAAAATTTCTGGGCGATATCAAGCTGGTTTATGTGACTCCGGACCGAGCAGTCGGTGTCGTCAGCTTGCGAGCCAAAAACGGTGTCATCGAAAGGGGCGACAATGTCACGTCGAAACTCGGACAGTAAAGCAGCCAAGGCCACACCAGACGTTTTCGTGGGCCTGTTGTTCGTCTCCGTCGCGTCGCTCATCACCGGCATCATCCTGCTGGTGCTGGAATTGAATCGCTACGCCTGGCAAATGGGCTGATCACCTCGTTTAACCGCAAGCCGCAAACGTGCGCGCGATTCTGAGAGACACCGACGTCGCTGGACGCGCA
>CAZILR010000685.1:0-813 GCA_964539995.1 uncultured Planctomyces sp. | reverse complement strand
CCAGGGTGGTGGGTGGTGGGGCTGGGGTGTTGTTTGGGTTTACTCGACTCAGCCGCCGACGTACCTAGCGTTGTACGCTCGTGCCGCAGCGATCTCTTGTGTGCCGCGTACGATCGCGCGGCCGTCGCGGAACACGGTCAACTCAAATTCGCCGCCAGTCAGTGCCAGCCGAGCGAGATACGGGTTGCGAGTGATCGTTCCGTTGCCGCTCCACTTCGTGGCGAGATCATCCAGCGACAACGTCGTTGGCGAACTCGGAACGACTTGCACGGAGTTCCGCCCGCACAGCACCGTTGAGCGTGAGCCGCTCTGTCCTGACAGCCACAATCGCTCGCCGCGTTTGCAGGCCGGGCAATCTCCGCTGACATGCAAGTTGCCGACGTCGAGCGTCCGAAACGTGTGATCCCACAAGTCGATGACGGTCAGCACTCGCGGCACCTCGTCGAGATGGCCGGCGAGAATCTTCATCGCCAGCATCGCCTGCCACGACGCGATCACGTTGACCGTCGGACCGAGGATGCCCGCCGTTTCACAGGTCTCGGTCGTTCCGGCTTCGGGAGGTGACTCGATGACGCAGCGCAAGCACGCGGATTTGCCCGGCAGCACGGCCATAATTTGGCCGTGACTGCCGATGCACCCGCCGTAGACCCACGGGATTCCAGTCTCCAGGACCCTCTCTTCTTGACTCCGGGCGAGCCGATTCTGGGTCCCCGGCACACGCGCTCTCCTCCGCTCCGGGTTGCGCATCGGGCCCGGATGTCGGCTTTGCCTCTTGCTGGACATTCGACCCGGCGACTATCGGGGCAGGTTCGG
>CAZILR010000684.1:0-3538 GCA_964539995.1 uncultured Planctomyces sp. | reverse complement strand
ACTCTTTTTGCGGGACTTCGGAATGCTCCAGTCCTTCCCCTTGGATGATCGCCATTTGCCGCCACGCTCCGTCCAGCCATACGTTCCAGGAAATGTGGCCGGGCGAACCGCGTCGGCTGCCATCTTTTTCGAGAGCGTGAAATCGGTCGTCAAAGGGATCGTCGATCTCACCTTTGATGAGTCGGCTGCGAACCCACAGTCCGCCCGGCCCGTCCCACAACGAACGGGCGTAAATGCCGCGTGGGATTTGATGAGCTTCAAAGCCGGCCTCCCACGGCTCACCGGTGTCGGACACAATCAATTCCTTGCGGACGATCAGTCGATCGACTACAAGTTGCTTCGGTCGCTCGGAGCCGACCTGCATCACTCCCAACGTGGTGGTGACCGACAGAATGACCGTGACGAGGTGTTCTTTCATGGCAAGTTCTCCATTTGTTGAGCGGTGGTTTCAAAACCAGCACGACGCGCCAGCGAGTGGTCAGGATCATTGGGAAAACAACCACTCGCTGGCGCGTTGTGCTGGTGGGATTGTGGCCCCTTTCGTCAGAGACTCTCCAGTACCTGCCAGTTCTCGCCGACGGAGACATCCACCGCGAGCGGCACGCGCAGCGACATGGCGTTGATCATTTCGTCTCGAACCAGCGCGGCGAGTGATGCGACTTCGGCGGCGGGAGTCTCGAAAACCAGTTCGTCGTGGATTTGCAGCAACAGTCGGCCGGGGTGTTGAGTCTGGGCGAGCCGGTCGTGGACGCGGAGCATCGCTTGTTTGATGAGGTCGGCGGCCGAGCCTTGGATCACCGTATTGACGGCGGTTCGCTCGGAGAGATTGAGTTGTTGTTTGCGCTCCGGACGAATGCCGCTGATCGCTCGGCGTCGGCCGAGGATCGTCGTCGCGAAGCCGGTGCGAGCAACCTCGGCGAGCGTTTTCGTGATGTACTCATCCACGGTCGCGTACTTGGCGAAGTACTGGCCAATGAACAGCGCGGCCTCGTCCTGATCGATGTGCAACGCCTCGGACAAACCGAAGGCGCTCTGGCCGTAGAGCACTCCGAAGTTGACCGCTTTGGCGATGCGGCGTTGTTCGGAGCTGACGACGTCGGGCGTGACGTTGAAGATTTCGCAGGCGACTGCCGTGTGGATGTCGGTCCCCTTCGCGAAGGCTTCGCAGAGCACAGGATCGCCGCAGAAGTGGGCGAGCATCCGCAGTTCAATCTGCGAATAATCCGCGCAGACAAACTTCCAGTCCGGCTCAGAGGGGACGAACGCTCGACGCACGCGATGCCCCTCGGTCGTGCGGATCGGGATGTTCTGGATGTTTGGGTCACTGCTGCTGAGCCGGCCGGTGGCGGCGACGACCTGATTGAAGCGAGCATGAATCTTGCCGGTCTGTGGATTGACCAGCTCCGGCAGCGAATCGAGGTACGTCCCTTTCAATTTGCTGAGCTGCCGATGCTCGATGATCTTCGCCGGCAGCGGATGCACGAGAGCCAGTTTGTCCAACACGTCTTGATCGGTGCTGGGGCCGGTCTTGGTTTTCTTCATGATCGGCAAGCCGAGTTCTTCAAACAACACCTTGGCGAGCTGCTTCGGCGAGTCGATGTTGAACTCGTGGCCGGCGATCTGATGGATCTCGACCACGAGGTCGTTCAATCGGAGTGCGATCTCGGCCGATTGCCGCCGCAACTCCGCGACATCGACTCGAATGCCGGCCGTCTCCATTTCGGCCAGGACGCCGATCAGCGGGCGCTCGAGGTTCCAGTACAAATCCCACAAGCCTTCGCGCCGCAGTTCGTCCGCGAGCTGTCGCGACAACTGCCACGCCACATCGGCTCGCTCAGCCGCCCATTCGGCGAGACGTGGTTGGTCCGCGAACATGGCGGGATCGAGCGGCGGCAAAACCTTCTGGAGGTATTTCTCGACCAGAGTCGGCAGGTCGTGACCGCGTGCTCCGGCTTCGAGTAAATAACTCGCAACCATCGGATCGACTCCAAGCCCAGTCACCTGAATCCCGGCGCGGCGGAGCAGCAACAGGTCGAACTTGAGATCGTGGTTCGCGATCTGCACGTCGCGCGATTCGAGAGTCGGTTTCAGCGCGAGGAGAACTTGCGATGTTGATGGCTGTGGGGCAGGGGAGGGGGGGGGCTTCGATTGGCGGAGAGGGCTCATCGTCGAAGAGTGATTGTTGGCGGCGTTGTGAGGCTTGAGGTGAGAGGGCGGTCTGTGGCTCGGAACCCTCACCCGGCCTTCGGCCACCCTCTCCCAAGGGGTGAGGGGCGAATTCGGAGATCGGAACAAACCAGGAATTGCCCGCCTCCCACACAAACGTGAGAGCGACGGTGTCCGCTTGTGTGGGATTGGGCGAAGACGCGATCACGTCGAGACAGAACTCTTGCCGCGTCTGCAACTGCTCGATGAGTTCCGCGAGTTGTGAATCGGTCTCGACGATTTTGACGTGAGGAGTTGGTTCAAGTGCCGAACTGACCGACTGCGTCGTTGTGGCGACAGCGTCGTCGGCGGTGATCTTGAACTCACTCGGCAGAGATTTCGCGTCGTCGATGAAACGGCGGAATCCAAACTCCTGGAACAGCGAGGCCAGACGAGCCACATCGACTCGTCCCACCTGCATCGAGTTCCAATCGACGTTCAAATCGAGATGTTGATTGAGCGTGACCAGGGTTCGACTGAGCAGCGCCAGGTTGGCATGTTCTTTGAGATTCGATCGAAGCTTCTCTCCGGCAACTTTGTCCGCATTCAGCAGTACTTCGTCGAGCGAACCAAATTGCTCCAGGAGCGCGGTCGCTTTCTTCGGGCCGACCAACGGCACGCCGGGGACGTTGTCCACGCTGTCGCCGACGAGCGATTGATAGTCGATGACTTGGTCGGGCCGGACGCCCCAATCCGCCTTCAGATCCGCCTCGTCGAGCCAGGTGTTTTTGCGGACGTTGAAAATCTTCACCTGCGGGCCGAGCAGTTGGCGAGCATCCTTGTCGTTGGTGACGATACGGACCTCGTAACCCTGCTCGACGGCTTGCCGAGTCAGCGTCGCAATCACGTCGTCCGCTTCCCAGCCATCACAACGCAGGTTGGGGATGCCAAAGCCATCCATGACTTGCTGCACCATCTCGATCTGTGGCCGCAAGTCCTCGGGCATCTCGGCACGATTGGCTTTGTATTTCGGATACAGGGCCTCGCGCATTCCCGATCCGGGCGAGTCCATCGCGCACAGCCAGTGCGTGGGCCGCTGCGTTTGCAAGATGTTGAACAGGTCGCGCGTGAAGCCAAAAACCGCGTTCGACGGCAACCCCTTGGGGCTGGTCATCGAAGGGATGGCGTGGAACACCTGAAACAGCAGCGAAAAGGTGTCGATCAGGAAGAGCGTGGGATTGGTCATTGGTCATTGGTCATTGGTCATTGGTGATCTACAGCCGCAATCTATCTGGAATGCCTCCCAATTCACCAATGACCAATCTGCTTTCTCACTCCGCACAATCGCCACGTTCCGCATGTTCGCCGAACCTTCCGGCTGAATCGACTGCTA
>CAZILR010000683.1:0-3538 GCA_964539995.1 uncultured Planctomyces sp. | reverse complement strand
CTTTGATCAGTGTCGTCTTGCCTGACCCATTCGGACCGACAATCGCAATCAGCTTTCCGCTGGGGGCTTGATAGTCGATGTTCCACAGCACCGGCCGACGGTGATAGGCGCCCGTCACATCCTCGACGAGCAACGGCGACGTTGGTTTCACGGAGCCGACCGCGGCGACTCGTGTCGGCGGATCTTGCATGGCTTCGTGATCGACGACGAGCGGCGCACTCATGGCTTCTCCAAAGTCGATCGGAAGCCACCTTCGGGAGCTTCGCCTCCCAGCGCGCGAGTGATCGTCGTCGCGTTGTGGTCGATCATGCCGATGTATGTCCCCTCGTAAGTTCCGGACGCCCCCATCGCATCGGAGAACAATTCGCCGCCGACTTTGACGGTCCAGTCGCGTTTCGCCGCGCCTTCAATCACCGCCTTCAGATTCTTATCCGAGACACTGCTCTCGACAAAGATCGCGCCGATCTTGCGATCCACCAGAAAGTCCACGAGGGTGTTGACATCGGCGACGCCCGCTTCGGAGTCGGTCGAGATCCCTTGAACCGACTTCACTTCCATCCCGTACGCGCGAGCAAAATAACCGAACGCATCGTGAGCGGTCACAAGCACTCGCTGCTTCTCCGGAATGGATTCGATGCTCGTTCGGACGTAGCCGTCCAACTTGCCGAGCTTCTGCTGGTACGCCTCCGCGCGACTGATGAATTCCGCCGCGTGGTCGGGATCGAATTTCTGCATTGTCTTCGCGACCGAATCGACGCACTGGCTCCAAAGTTTGACATCCATCCAGACATGCGGATCGAAGTGGCCATCGAATTCCGGAGGCTTTCGCAGAATCATCGGATCGAGCGACTCGGCAACGCCGACGACCGGTTTGCTGGATTGCAGGTGCTTCAGTGATTCCTCCATGCGACCTTCCAACATCAGGCCGCCGTAAAAGACAACGTCCGCGTCGGTCAGACGCTTCACATCTTCTCGCGTCGGCTTGTAGAGGTGTGGATCGACCCCTTCGCTCAGCAGTCCGATGACCTCGCCACGATCACCAACGACTTCGCGGACAATGTCCGTCAGCATGCCGACCGTGGTCACGATTTGTGGTTTGCGAGCGGTGGCATTTGTGTCACCGGAGTTTGCTGGTGTCGCGGAATTGGTGGATTGATTGCTCCCGCAACCGGCAAACCAGGTCAGCCCAAGCACGAGGCAGATTTGGAACTTACGAAACCGAACAATCATCCGACGATCTCCCGAAAACATGAATGCTGTATCTCGAAAATATATTTTTGACGAACCAAAACCTATCGCGATACGCGAACTCGGTCAACCGTCGTTCTCAGGAGATCACGGAATGTGGGCTACAGCGAACCGAGAAATTCGGTCATTTCGCCGGCCGCATGGCGATCGCCGGTGCGAATCGCGACCGCAATCCCGGTTTCGAGGAGTGGCTTGGCTTGGTCAACGTCGTCGAGACGAACCAGCAATTGTGCCCACTGAAAATAGCCGGCCACATAGTCGGGATGGTCGCTGAGCAACTTTCGGAAGTGCTCCTGTGCGATTTCGTGCTGACCATCCGAGGCGCAGCACATCGCCAAGCCGTATCTCAAAAACGGATCGTGCGGTTCGGCCGAGAGAAGCTGTTCGAGTTGTTCGCGTCGTGACATGTGGGCAAACCTTGCGGCATCGTGCAACGTTGGAGGTAGCGAGCGACCGAAGTTCAAGCGTGAGACGCTTTCATGGATTCGCTGCGGTCTCAACTCAGCAAGTCCGTTTGTAGCGCGAGTAGCGATCGAAGGGAAGCACGCGCGAACTGCGTAGCCTGGAACCAATCAGGGAGCAGAGTCCGAGTTTGGGCACTTGATTCAACTGCTGAAGGAGTCTCGCGAAGCCAACACTCCGAGCATTCGAGACCGGCAAAGTCCTCACAATCCGATCTCGGTCGTGTTAGGCAAGTTTTGAGCGTTCCGACGCGACGCCTGAAGCAGTTACGACGCATCAGTCGATGGACACGAACACGGAGCCGGATGGATCGCGCTCCGTCAGTTTGGTCGGGTCCATGCCGGAGGCAACAGGCCCCGCGAATCGTCCGCCGCGTCTCGAGACCAGAATTCGCCTCCCATGCTGCTCCGACCTCTCGCCTCCGGACTGTGTGTCGCTGCGCTCATCGCCAGCAGTTTGGCTTTCGCCTCCGAACTGCGGATGACTCCAGCCGTCAAAGCGATCCAAAAAGCGATGCCGTCTGTGGTCAACATCCACAGCGAAAAACCCGCCGAAGACTCCGACAGCCTCCTGACCGGGAAGGATCGCAAGATCAACGGCATGGGGACTGGGATCATCGTCGATGAGCGAGGCTACATCGTCACGAACCATCACGTTGTCGCGGGCGTCGAAACTCTGCGGGCAACTCTCTCGGACGGAAGCACCTACACAGCTCGCGTGATTTCGTACGACAAGAAGCATGACCTTGCGATCATCAAGGTGGACGCGACCAAGCCGCTCACCGTAATGCCGCTCGGAACGTCGTCGGACCTGATGCTCGGTGAAACAGTCTTCGCGATTGGCAATGCGTTCGGCTACGAAAACACCGCGACGCAGGGTTTGGTCAGCGCACTCAAACGCGACGTCGAGGTCAACGAAAAACAGGGCTACAAGAACCTGATTCAGACGGATGCCAGCATCAATCCTGGTAACAGTGGTGGACCGCTCATCAACATGGACGGCGAAGTGATTGGCATCAACGTCGCCATCCGAGCCGGCGCGCAACGCATTGGTTTCGCGATCCCGATGGACGACGCTCGCCGAATCATCGCCGAGCTGCTCAGCGGCGAACGACTCGCGCAAACATTTCACGGTGCGATCCTGACCGATGTGAAACGCGGCGAACAACGCTTCGTTCGTGTCGATGGCCTGAAACCTCAAAGCCCTGCCGAGCAATCTGGATTGAAGATCGGCGATGTCGTCACGAAGGTCGGCTCGATTCCCGTGGTCGATGCGACTGACTTCGAGCGTGCGTGTCTCGGACGTCCCGCCGGAGAGAAAGTCGAGATCACGCTCAAGCGAGGTGACAAATCCGAAACGACGTCGATGACGTTGGCGACTCTCGCTGGTGGACGCCGGAATGCTGAGCCAAACCAAGCGGTCGTGCGTGCTCAAAGCGACGATACCACTCACGACAAAGCGTTTCGGATGATGGGCATTCGGATCGCTCCGGTCTCCGAAACCGAGAAGCGGCAACTCGGCGACAAGTATCGTGGCGGCATGAAAGTCACCGAAGTGAAAGCCCAAAGCACCGCTGCTCAGAACGGCATCCGCGTCGGCGATGTGTTGGTTGGTCTGCACGTCTGGGAAACCGTGACCTACGACAACATCAACTACGTTCTCGATCACCAGCAACTGCACACGTTCAATCCGCTGAAGTTCTACATTCTTCGCGGTTCTGAGACGCTCTACGGCCACCTGCAAGTGGCACCGCCGCAGACGGCGACGAAGACGCGGTAGATTCCACCGCTCGAACGTCCGCCGCGGCGGATCATCGCTCCGCGTGATG
>CAZILR010000682.1:0-3541 GCA_964539995.1 uncultured Planctomyces sp. | reverse complement strand
GCGCGGCGGCGGAGGCTTCAGTCGAAAGTTGGAACGCGCGGCTGGTCAGCATCAGCCGCAGCATGTGCTTGATCGACCAGCCCGAATCGATGAGCTCGGCCGCCAACCAGTCGAGCAATTCGGGATGACTCGGCTGCTCACCGAGTGCTCCGAAGTTATCGACGGACTTCACCAGTCCGACGCCGAAGACATGCTGCCACAACCGATTGACCATGACTCGCGCGGTCAGCGGGTTATGCGGATGGAGGGTCGCTTCGGCCAGTTCGCGCCGGCCACTGCCGATTGTCCCACCGTCCGGTCCCCTCTCCCTTTGGGAGAGGGCTAGGGTGAGGGATCCTGATCGCGGTTGACTTTCGAACGCAGATAATCCGAAAGCAGCCTTTTCATTTCGTGACTCCTGAGATGTCAGAGCATCGATTTTCCCGACACCCTCACCCGGCCTTCGGCCACCCTCTCCCCGAGGGAGAGGGGACTTCGATGTGGCCGTCACTGGTTCGCTGCCGAGCACCTCCAAATATCTTCTCGGGACGACCGCTCCCGCACGGCGGTGAGTGCCGCGTGGAAAGAGGTGTTCGTCAAAGCCTTGCTCATCGGTGACACCGCCGACTCGTGTCGGCACGGGAATTCGGGACTCAAGTTCTCGATACCGTGTGAGCAATCGGGCCAACTCGTGATCAGCTGGTGGTTCATTGAGCAACACGCCGGAACGCAGCAACTCATCGACGAATCGAGCTTGCTCGTCGGAGCAGTGTTCATCCGCCCAAGCGTTGATCGCGTCACCGGCCAGTGTCGTCATCTGCTTGGCCAGCGCCGACCACGCCGCTTCCGCTGACCAAAGCTCTGCCGGAAGCGGCGACGAAAACTCTGGCGCGCCGGCGGTATCGTGAAACGCGACTGCTCGGACGGCCACACCGCTGCGACCGTCGGTGTTGAGGATCCGCGCGTCGGGATGTTTGCCGGGATACGGCATCTCGTCGCGCGGAATGATTTCGAGATACGCTCGGCGACCGGCCCATGCCTCGCGAACTGCCAGTGTGATCCACCGCAATCGCGGCTCGTTGAGCATCGGCATCACCTGCGTGAACAGCACTCCGTCGGCGACGAAATTCTCGATGACCAGCCGCACGCGAGCGTTGTTCGTTCCTCCCGCCAGCACACTGATGAATTTCATGTCGAGCGTGAAATTCGGCGACCGCAACGTGCCACCGTGCTTGTTGCTGACGAGATACGAAGCGCGACTGCGCGGCAGAATCGCCGTGAGAACGCCACTTCCGTTGGGTGACACCGCGAACTCGCCGGCGGCACTCGTTGGCGGAAAGTTGTCCGTCGCAAACCAATCACCACTCTTCGTCGTCAATCCCGAAGGGTCGGTGTCGGTGAACTCTGCGAACCAGCGGAATCCGGCAGTAGTTTTCGAGCGACGTTCATCAAACGCCCGCCGCTCGTTCGCCAGATCGGTCCACAACTTCGAGTCGATCAAGTCGTGGGGCAGGTTTTCAACCTGCCCGGACTTTTGATCGGCGGGCAGGTTGGAAACCTGCCCCACGGACTGCTTCACCAATCGCGTCAACACATGCAGCGGTTCGCCCGGTTTGCTCTTGGCCGACTTGAACGCCGTCAACCAGCGAAACGATTCGGCTTCGAGCGATCGTGTGCCCGGCGCGAACGGTGGTGGCATCGGCGCGGCTGGTTTGTCTTTGTCTGACGGCTTCGGTGGATCAGGTTCGTGAACCTTGTCGCGAGCGGCCAGGATCGCGGTTGGCCAGTGAGCCAGTTGCTCGCGCCACAGTTCGGCGAGTGCCCTCCGAATCGGGCGTTTGAGTTCGACGAGTTGCTGATCGAGCGCATGTTGAGCGATTGGATCGCTGACCCGGTGCATTGTCGTGCGAGTGCTCGCGAAGATGCCGTACAAGGCCGCGAAATCCTGAGCGGAGATCGCGTCGAACTTGTGGTCGTGGCAGCGAGCACACGCGATCGTCAGTCCCTGAAACGTCTTGCTGAAGGCGTCGATCTGGGCGTCGAGGACGACGATCTCTTCGTTCTTGACGTCGATCGGCGTCGGATAGAACTCGACGAATCGAAACCAGCCGGTCCCTATTGGCGACTCGTTGATACTGAGGGTCGGATTCCAGCGCGGCGGCAGCAGGTCGCCGGTGAGATGCTCACGCACGAGTCGGTCGTACGGCAGATCGGCGTTGAACGCTCGGACTAAATAGTCGCGATACTGCCAAGCGTGTGGGATCAGCGGATCGTGCTCGGAACCGTGTGTGTCGCTGTAGCGGACAAGGTCCATCCAATGCCGCGCCCAGTGCTCACCGAAGTGCGGCGACGCGAGCGTTCGATCAACAAGCTGCTCGTAGTCGCGTAGGACAGAATCCGTACCGCGACCGTCAGCGAGCGGCCGATCTTCCACGACCTGACCGCTCCCTGACGGTCGCGGTACGGTTGGATTCACGTCTGGCGGCAACCCCGTCAACACGAACGACAGCCGCCGCGCGAGCGACCACGCATCGGCATCGCGCGCAGGTGACAATCCCTTCGCCTCCATTCGCGCGAGCACGAAGCGATCAATCGGGTTGTTGGGCCAATCGGCTTGTTGGACGTCAGGAACTCGCGGCCTCACGATCGGTTGCCAACACCAGTGCTTCCGCCGCTCGGCGAGTTTCTCGGCCCACGATCCGCCACCGCGTTCGGTGTCCGGTGACTCCCGCGGATCGACTGCTCCGCGACGAACCCAATCGACCAGCACTTCAATCTCGTCGTCCTTCAGCTTTTCGTTCGGCGGCATCAGCAAGTCTTTGCTCGTGTGCCGCACCGCCTTGATGAGCAGACTGTCATCTGGCTTTCCCGGCACGATCGCCGTCCCAGAATCGCCTCCCTTCGTCCAACCGCTGCGCGAATCGAGCGTCAGCCCCCCTTGCAACTCTTTCGCCCGATGGCTGTGGCATTCGTAACAGCGACGTTCGAGCAACGGCTGCACTCGCTGCTTGAAGAAGTCCGAATCCTCCGCATGGACTCTCCGAGAGAGGGCCAGCAGCAGAGCGAGCGCCAGCACGCTGATCCAACGACGCACCAAGAGGATGCTCCTTCGAAAACATTGAGGGACGGGGAACATTCGCCAGTGTATCGAGTGGTCTCAACGGAGGGGCGTGCAGTGAGCCGGTCCGACGAAGGAAGCACGTCTTGAAGTCACAGGCGATTGCGATACCGTGTCACAAGCTTCGCTGGCCAAGAGAAGCCGAATAGGCCGCACGATGTCCGTTGTATTGGGACTCAGGTTGAAATTTGCGCTCTCGATGGAAGCATCGCCCGTAGCAACGGCTTTTCTTGGCCGTTGAATCGACGACGGCCAAGAAAGGCCGTCGCTACGGGCTCAAAGATCAACCGGAGTTCTAATATCTGTTCCGCAGGACGAACGCGGTGTTGTTGCCAGACTTTTCAAGCGAAGGAGACTGACCGCAATGAAGACGCACAACGACAATTCGTGCCGGCGCGAATTCCTCAAGCGTATGATCCAGGTGAGCGCGGGAGCGGCGGTTTC
>CAZILR010000681.1:0-3541 GCA_964539995.1 uncultured Planctomyces sp. | reverse complement strand
GGCGACCCACTCGCCCGCCATGTTGGTCGGCACCCAATAGGTGCCGCGCTGCTTCATCAGGCCCATGATTTCGTCGGTCATGTAGGTGCCATGCTCGATGGAATCGACTCCGGCTAGCACGGCCCGCTTCATCCCCTCGGTGCCGTGAGCATGCACGGCGACGATCATGTTGTAATCGTGGGCCGTGGAGACGATGGCCTGCAATTCCTCGGTGGTGAACTGTGGGTTCTGACCGTTGGCGGCGAGGCTGAGCACTCCACCGGTGGCGGTCAGCTTGATGAGATCGGCTCCGTCTTTGTATCGCTGACGCACGGCCTTGCGAGCGTCGTCAGGGCCATTGATGACTCCTTCGAGCGGCCCAGCGTCACGCTTGTAATCGCCTCGCAGCGCGTTGGTCGGATCGGCATGACCACCGGTCGTCGCCAGCGACTTGCCAGACGTGAAGATGCGCGGGCCGGGAACCCAGCCGTTCTCAATCGCCTTGCGCAGAGCAATCGAGTTGACGCCGTTGTCCCCTAAGTCTCGGACGGTCGTGAATCCGGCGAGCAGCGTGACTCGCGCGTAAACGGTCGATCGCAGCGCGTAGTCAGCCTGCTCCATGAAGAACCGCTCGGTGTACGAGTCCTTCGAGTGCTGCGACTGCAAATGCGTGTGCATGTCCATCAGGCCGGGCATCACGGTGTGCTCGGTGAGCCGGATCAGTTTGTCATCAGGGCCAGCCTCGATGTAACCGGCGACGACGCGAGTAATGCGGCCAGCGTCAATCACGATCGACACTTCGCTCCTCGGCTGGTCGTTGCGGCCGTCGATCATCCGGCCTGCATGGATGATGGTCGCCGCCTGTGTGGCCGTCGAAAGAGTCATGAAAACGATGAAGTTCGTCAGAGATGCACAACGCATGAGCTTTTCCCGCTGTTGGTGCCACACTTCACCGAGTGCTGGCCATTGAGAAGGAACACCCGCATTCTGGCGAACGCGGCGACACTACTTCATTCAATCGAGTGCGATGCCGAAGGTGAAGCGATCCGTCCTACCTTGCTGAAGGCCCTGAATCGCTGTCCTTTGCGTCTTTGCCATTGGGCGATGATGATATTTCCGTGTTCGATGATCTCCTTTCATGAAAGGCATCTCATGCGCAAGACGTTGATTTTGGTCGGACTGGCCTCGGTGCTGGGAGCTGCGCTTGGTTTTCAGACGGCGAAATTTGGACCGGTCAATCCCGATCCAAATGGACCGCGTCCCATCGACGCGCTGGATACGGTCTTCATTGAGGACATGACTTGGATGGAAGTCCGCGACGCGATGAAAGCCGGCAAGGATACGGTCTTGATCGCAACCGGTGGCATTGAACAGAACGGGCCGTACCTCGCCGCCAACAAGCACAACGTCGTGCTGCGCGGGACGACCGATGCGATTGCTCGCAAGCTGGGGAATACGTTGGTCGCGCCGATCATTGGGTTCGTGCCCGAAGGGGACATCGACCCGCCGACGGTTCACATGAAGTATCCCTCGACGGTCAGCTTGACCGAGGACACTTACCGGCGACTGCTGACCGATGTTTGCTCGTGCTATCGGACGCACGGCTTCAAACACGTCGTGCTGATTGGCGACAGCGGCGGCAATCAGGACGGGATGAAGGCGGTCGCGGCGGAACTCAACGCCAAGTGGGAAGACGGCAAGACGAAGTTCCATTTCATTCCGGAATATTACAACTACGGCAACCTCTCGAAATGGTTGGAGGAACGCGGCGTCAAACAAACCGACGAGGGACTGCACGACGACTTCGCGATGGAAGCCATGATGCTCAGCATCGATCCGGTCAGCATCCGCATGAAGCAGCGAGTCGCGGCCGGCAAGTTCAAGATCAACGGCGTGGACCTCGCGCCGATTGAGAAGACCATCGAACTGGGCAGGAAGATTATCGACCACCGGGCCGAGGTGACGGTCAAGTTGATTCGCCAAGCGGTCGCCAAGTAGCCGCCCGTTAAAATTCACCCCACTGGGCTTGCCCCAGTCGCTCGCGGGTTTCTGCACGACTTGCCTTCTGTTGGTTACGAGTAGCGCAAAGACCCGCGAGCCACCCCGACGAGCGGGGTGGGGTGATTTACATCAGGCTGATAGCTGGGCTTCGCCTTCACAGGACGAGCGTCTGCCGACACAATCCTCCGCGACCTGAAAGGACTCAGGGAGGAACAAGAAATGTCGCAGGAATTACGTCGATTGATCGAAGCCACGCTCGTGCTGGAGCGGGATGCTGAACTCCGTTTGGCAAAGATTTTCGATTCGGTTTTAAACTCGTCGCCGTTCATCGACCAGCCAAACTTCTCGGCCCTGTGCGACGAGGATCTGGCACATCTATTCGACCAGTACGACCAGCGATTCCTCGGTGGCAACTGTCGGCGCACGCTCGACGCGATGGGCAGCCCGATTGATTTTCGCGTCTCGCCGAGGATGACTCGTGCCGGCGGCAAGACGACACGAATCGTCCCGCGAGTCGCTCGCGGGTTGTCGCCGGTGCCGCGATTCGAGATCGCCGTTTCATCCACGTTGCTGTTTCAAACATTCGCCGACGTCGAGCGGCCGATCAAAGTCACCGGCGTCCTCTGCCACAATCGGCTGGAAGCGTTGCAGCGTATCTTTGAGCACGAACTGATTCACCTCGTCGAGATGTTGTTGTGGCAAGCGTCGTGCTGCGGTGCTCCGAGATTCAAGGACATCGCCGGCCGCTTCTTCGGACACAAGGAATCGAATCATCAGCTCATCACTCCGGATGAGCGTGCCCGCGAAAAATTCGGCATCCGCCCCGGCGACCGCGTGAAGTTCGAGATGGACGGTCTGCCGTACACCGGCGTCGTCAACCGCGTCACCAAACGAGCCACGATCCTCGTCGAAGACTCGCGCGGACCGCGATACTCCGACGGCAAACGCTACGCGAAATTTTACATCCCGGTGGGAATGCTCGAACGCTGCGCGTAGAGTGTGCTATGCCGAACGAGGGTAGTGTCCTAATTTCGTTTAACCGCAAGCCGCAGGCGTGTGCGTTGATCGCGGCCTACGCGCACGCCTGCGGCTTGCGGTTAAACGAGCATCACCAAATCAGGACACTACCGTCGGTGGCGAAAGAGCACATGCCCTCACTGTGGGAGACCACCTGAAATGGCGGTTCGTTTTCGCGGTACTCTGCTACTGGCTGCCGGGCTCCTCACATTGAGCATTTCGGTCTTGGGTGACGAGCAGACGGAATACGAAATCACCGACGCCGATCGCGATCACTGGTCGTTTCGCCCAGTCGCTCGCTCGATGGTGCCGACGGTAAAAAATCGCGAGTGGGTGCGTACTCCGATCGACGCCTTCATCCTCGCGAGACTCGAACAAACGGATTGGCAACCGAACTCGCCTGCTGCGAAACGTGATCTGCTGCGGCGAGTGTTTCTCGATCTGACCGGCTTGCCGCCGACGATCGACGAACAAGAGCGATTCCTCGCGGACAAATCGCCCGTCGCGTTCGAACAATTGATCGATGATCTCTTGAGCCGCCCCA
>CAZILR010000680.1:0-3544 GCA_964539995.1 uncultured Planctomyces sp. | reverse complement strand
CGGCAGGATGTGCGGTACGTCCATGTGATGGATCAGCGCGGCGTGGATTACAAGGACATGGAGAAGTTCGGCGATGTCCGCAATGAATGGCTGACGCCGAACAAATCGTTCGGTCCCGAACTCGGCTTCGGGCATGTGGTGGGACACGCGCTCGATGAGCCGGTGCTGTTGCTCAAGGCGTGCATCGGCAATCGGAGTCTCGGCTGGGACTTGCTCCCGCCGGGCAGCGAGCGGTTTGAGCATGAGGGAAAAATCTACGCGGGCTACAAGGACGTCGCCAACTTCTGGGACAAGGGAGCGGAACCGAAGCCCGTGCCGTGGTACGCCGGTCGGCAGTACGACGCGGATGTCGCGCACGCGAAGGCTGTGCTGAAGAACCTCGAAAAGTATTACCCCGGTTACAAAGGTCAGGGCCACGAGGTCGCGGGCTTCGTCTGGTGGCAGGGACACAAAGATCAAAGTGCCGCGCTGGCTGGTCGCTACGAGCAGAACCTCGTGCGACTCATCAAGTCGCTGCGGACGGATTTCGATGCACCGCACGCGAAGTTCGTGCTGGCGACCGGCTGCGGCAATCCCGGTCGCGAGAGCTTTGGTTTGCAGATCGCGGAGGCTCAGCTCGCCGTCGATGGCGACAAAGGCAAATACCCGGAGTTCAAAGGCAACGTGAAGGCGGTCGATACGCGCGACCTGTGGCGCGAAGCGGACGTGTCGCCGGTGAATCAAGGCTACCACTACAACCACAACGCCGAGACCTACTACGAAACCGGCAAACGTCTCGGCCGAGCGATGGTGGAGTTACTGACGACATCAGCCGGAACGCGCTAGCGTCCGGTTTGAAAAATCAAACGACCCTCGAACCGGACGCTAGCGCGTTCCGGCTGATGAGGTTGGAGGTAGGGTGGGACAAGCGGCGCATCGACGCGCCGGCCCACCAGGTTGTTGTTTCAACGCGGATGGTGGGCCGGCGCTCGATGCGAGCTTGTCCCACCCTACAGATCGAGGCATCCGATCCATGAACCGTCACACTTTGCTTTGCGCGGCGACATCAATCTTTGTCCTTCTCGCTGCACGCGACTTGGCGGCTCAAACGTCGGATGGATCGAGCTGGCAAGGCAGGGCCGAAGCACGATTGAAGGCGGTCTATGACCGTGGCGAGTTTCGCGCCAAGAGCTATCGACCGACCTGGCTGAGCGACAGTTCGGGGTTCGTCACCGAGGAAGTCGATCCCAGCACGAAGCAGGAGACTCAGTGGTTCCACGAGGCGCGATCCGGCGAGCGGCGCGCATGGAAGTCCGACGAACGATTGCCGGACTCCAATCGTCGGCACGTTTCGCCCAAAGGGACGCATCGACTCGTCATTCGTGACGCGAAGCTCCTGGCGGTCGATCAGGAGAATCGAAAAGAGACTTTGCTGGCATCTCACCCGCCGGATCGGAAAGTCGATTATCGCAATCCGGTCTGGAGCCCGGACGGCTCACGAGTCGCATTCGTTGAGGCGGACTTCACCGACGTGCGACAGCGGTCGGTGTTGCTGCCCGGCGATCCGTCTTACCCGGAGGTTCACCAACACCGCTTTGCCAGAGTGGGGGGCGACATTGAGAAGCTGAGAATCGGTGTGGTCAACGCCGATGGAACGCAACTGACGTGGCTGCCCATCGAATGTCCCACGGAAGGAATCTATTTGGGACAAGTCGAATGGGCGGGCAACTCGGAAGAAGTGCTCGTCGAGAAGTTCAGCCGCTTCCGAGACAAGCGCGACTTCCTGCTGGTCACGACGAGCGGCCAGATCAAAACGATCTTCTCGGAAACGAACGACGCGTGGGTTGAGTCCAGCCAGGGCAAGAACTCGGGGCTTGTTTGGATTGAAGAGGGTCAGGGATTCGTCGTCATCAGCGAGAAGGATGGCTGGCGGCACGCCTATCGCCATTCACACGACGGGAAAGAAGTGGCGCGATTGACTCCGGGAGACTTCGACATCATCGACCGCGCGGTGATCGACGAGGAACGCGGTTGGTATTACTACTACGCTTCGCCCGATGACGCGACGCAGAAGTACCTGTATCGCGTCGCGCTCGATGGTTCTGGAAAGAGCCAGCGCGTCACGCCCGACAATCAAGTCGGGACACACGGCTATCTCTTTTCGCCCGATACCAAATGGGCGATTCACACGTTCTCGACCATCGACTCGCCGCCGCTGCATGAGCTTGTCGAAATCGAAGGCCACCGTGTGGTGAGTTCCCTCGAACGCAATGACGACATCCGCGAACGGATGAAGTCGATCGTTTCGCACCCGACCGAGTTTCTGAAACTCGACATCGGCAACGGCCTGGAATTTGATGCCTGGATGCTCAAGCCGAGGGATTTCGATGCGTCGAAGAAGTACCCGCTCTTCATCTACGTCTATGGCGAGCCTCACGCGCAGACGGTGTTGAACGATTGGGGCGCGGCGCAGATCGACTTTCACCGACTGGTTGCCGATTTGGGATACATCGTGGTGTCGATCGACAATCGCGGCACACCCGCTCCCAAGGGAGCCGCGTGGCGACGAGCCATCTTCGGCAGCCTAGGACCGCTCTCCACCGAAGAGCAAGAGGCCGGACTGAAAGCATTGGCGAAGCAATGCCCGTTCGTGGACTCGGCCCGTGTCGGCATCTGGGGCTGGAGCGGCGGCGGCTCAAACACGCTCAACGCCCTGTTCCGCAAACCGGATTCGTACCACGTCGGCATCGCCGTCGTCCCCAAGCCGCAGCCGCACCTTTACAACGCCTGGTTCCAAGAGATTTACATGCGCACGCGCGAAGTCAACGCGGACGGCTATGAAAAGGCCGCAGCCATCAACTACTCCGATGGCCTCAAGGGCAAGCTGCTGATCATGACCGGATCGGGTGAGACCAACACTCACCTTCAAATCATCGAAGGCTTGGTGGACCGGCTCATCGCGCTGGGAAAACCGTTCGACTACATGGTCTATCCGAATCGCGACCACGGCCTGCGCGAGGGTGACGGCACGCTGGTGCATGTGAGAATGCACATCCTGAGATACCTGCTGCAGAATCTTCCGGCAGGTCCGCTCTCGAACGAATCCCTCAAGACCAAAGACGCGAACGATTGAGACGCCCCCACATTCGCTGCCTCTCTTCATTCGCTGTCGAATTCCGTCAAATTCATCGACAGCGAATGAAGGGAGGCAGCGAATAGAAACAAAACCATGACGTTAGACTCGGAACACGCCCCGCCGAGAATCTCAAACTACTCGTGACTCAGTCAGCGCAGAAAGTCGCCGCTCCTAGCAACGGCGGGGCCGGGGTGATCTTTCGCAACATCCACATCGAAGACCCTCGTCCGACCCTGCAACAATTCTTCCTCTGCATGACCGTGCCGAAACCTTATTCCAAGGATGCTGAGAAGGGAGCCGCAGGAGACCTCGCGGACATCCTCTTTCAGTTCGTTGACTGGCTGATTTTCGTGCCATAAAGATTTTGGACTGCGGCAGCCTGCTGCCGCTTTCTGTTCCGCAGCCTGCTGCCGCTTTCTGTTCCGCAGC
>CAZILR010000679.1:0-3551 GCA_964539995.1 uncultured Planctomyces sp. | reverse complement strand
CGCAGCGGATTGGAACCTTCCTCACCGGCATTCTGAAACACGCACGTCACGCCAGAGGCTTCCCACGCCTGCAAGTATTCCGCTCGTTCGGCCGCGTCGGTGACGTACCGAGTCATCCGCATGTCTTCTTCGAGGTCTTGCAGTTCAATGTCCGAAGCCCCGGCCTTCACGGCATCGGCCAGCCGCTCACCATCGACAGCCGCATTCGGCGAGAACCCATACACGTCGAACACGACCGACTTCGCGTGCAACTCTAGCCCGTGCTGCAAATCCCGATCGCTCGGCTTGAGCACCTCCATGCCGAGCAACCGAGCCTGCTCAATCACGTCGTTTGGCAACGCAGCGTTCGTTGAATTTCCGAAGCAAGCGGAAATCCCACCGGCAACACACACACCCAAGAACTCGCGACGATCGACGGCTCGCATCACAATTTCTCGATATTGGTTTGAATGTAGTTGCCTGTAATCTATTCAATCGACCGATCTTCGTCCCGTCGATCCAAGACGATTGTTCATACGGTCGCGCCCGGATGGTCGATGTGAAGGTCGTGTTGTCGTTGGCGCGAGCGAGTGTTACCCTCATCTCTGAAATTGGCCGCTTACAGTTTCCGGTTTCAATCATGAAACAAACGATTGCTCCACCTCAGCAACGGCGATTTTCTCCGGCGAAGCAGCGTCGCATGGACGTGCTGTTGGACAAGAACAGCGAGGGGACCATCACTGCCAAGGAAAAGGCGACGTTGAGCCGTTTGGTTGCGGAAGCAGAACAAGTGATGGTCGCCAACGCCAAACAATTGGCGGCGTTTTCACGGCGAGCCAAGCAGCCGACGGATGCGGTGGCTGTGACGGTTTGGGTCAGTCCGACTCACGCGGAGTGATCACGGATGACAACTGCTGAGTCATTCCGATCGCTGGTTGTGGCGCGTGCGGGTGGAGCCTGCGAATACTGTCGGTTGCTGGAGTTGGCGACTGGCATGACGTTCCACATCGAACACGTCGTTCCCAGATCGCAGCGCGGCAAAACGGCGATGGCGAACCTTGCCCTGAGTTGTCCAGGTTGCAACCTCGCCAAAGGTGACCGCACGACGGGCGAAGACCACAGTGGGCAATCTCATTCGCTGTTCAACCCACGAAAGTACGAACCGGCCTTGTTGGGTTGGCATCTGCATTTCGAGCTTGATCGTGGGACTGGTTTGATCCTGCCGCGAACTCCGCTTGGCGAAGCAACCGTCACGACCTTGCAGGTCAACAGCCCGGCTCGTCTGTTTGCCCGACAGCTTCAAATCCGCACAGGCTTGATCGCGTAGGCTGGCGTGACGCACGCAAAGTAGCCCTGTCGCTCCGCGACAGGAAAGCCGAACGCTCCATCGAGATCGCTGCCACAACCAGCCCGAAGCGGCCAATCCGCGCTCTCTTCGCGTTCTGTTGACCTGTCGTGGAACGACAGGGCTACTTTCGGCGAGCCATCTCCGCCTCGCTGTTCGAGGGCACCGGCTTCACCGAGGTCGGCTGGAAAGCCATCTGCAAAAGCAGCTCGAAGAAAGAATCCTTCGAGTACGCCGTTCACGCGGTTGCGACGGGTAGGTTACCTACCTGTGGATGACGAAGGCGGTGACCTGGAAACAGAAGGTGTGAAAATCGTACCGGCAAAACTCGAGAGTCTGCGTGTCGCGAGTTGGTCGCCATGATGATTGGATGCGCAGAGACACAAAAAGACGAATCGCTTCGGCAACGGCTTCTCCGTCTTCGGGATACCGAAATGGAAAAGTCAGTTTGGTCTTTGAGTTGTAATTCAACGCCTCATGAAAGCCGTGACCAATTTCATGAGCAATGGCTTCTGCGTCGCAACCCCGGAAAAGCGTAACTTTGCCAGTCTCCTCACCAGGATCGCCGCACCACACGGCAGTTCCTTCTTCTTCTCGGAATATGACCTCAGAAACTCGTTTGAATGGCAATCCGATTTCGGTCAGGACTTCGTAGGTCGCTGATTGGACTCGCTCAATGTCGTGGATGGTGGGATGCAACTTCATCGGAATCTCGAACTGTCGAATCTCTCCGCTGCCGACTAAAACCAGTATTCACCTCCCAATCGACGCCCCGCCCATGCTTCGCATCCGTGTCTCTTTCGGTGGGGCGATGAGTTGGATGTGTTCGCGGCCGAGAAGCGTGTGGAGTTCGGTTTGAAGGTCGGAGTTGCAGCTCACTTTCAGTTGGCTCGGCGTGCTGAGGACGTAGCGAAAGTGCTGTGACGGTTCGGCGGGGTCGGGCGTGTCCACGATCAGGATGACGTCGGTTTTGCCGGGGTGGTTTTCGAGGATTTGTTTGGTGCGAGTCATCTCGCGTTCGCCGTGCAGGCCCCGTTTGAAGTTGATCGCGATTTGGGTCGTGAAGTTCTTGTCGGCTTCCTCGACGGTGAAGAGTTGGTTGACGATCAGGTTCGGCTCACGGCTGCGGCGATCGACTTTACCTTTGAGGAACACAACCGCTTCGGGTTGCACTTTCTCGCCGAGGCGAGCGTAGTCCTCCGGCCACATGATGCAGCGGACGATGCCGCTGGGGTCTTCGAGGTCGAAGTTGACGTACTTGCTGTGTCCGTTGCGGCTGGGCTTTTTCGTTTGCGCTTTCTTGATGCTGCCGATCATGCCGGCCACGAGCACTTCGGTGCCGTCCTCCAGATCGCCGAGTTGCTTGTTGTCGTGAGTCGTGTGCTTCGTCAGCTTGTCGGCGAACTGCGTCAGCGGATGGCTGGTGAGGAAGAAGCCGAGCACTTCCTTCTCGGCCGACAGCTTTTGCGAATGCGTCCAATCGGGAGCTTCTGGCAGATTTCCGCCGGTTTGCGAGGCCGGCTCGTTCGCGGCGGGAGCGTCGTCGCCGAACAGGGATTTTTGTCCGCGCTGCTTATCGAGCTGGCGCGAGGCCGCACCGGCGACGGCTCGTTCGACAGCGGCTGTGTGCTGTGCTCGGTTCGGGCCGAGCGAATCCAATGCTCCGGCTTTGATCAGAATTTCGAGCGTCGCCTTTTGCAGCACTTTCGGGTCGAGTCGCTCGGCGATGTCGAAGATGTCTTTGAACGGGCCGTTGGCCGTGCGTTCGGCGACGATGGCTTGGACGGCCGCTTCACCGACTCCCTTGATCGCGGCCATACCGAAGCTGACTCGCTTGTCGTCCACGACTTTGAACTCGGTGTCGGACGTGTTGATGTCGGGCGGGACGATCGAGATGCCCATGCGCCGCGCGTCGTCAGTGTGTTCCGAGATGCGGTCCGTATCTTCCATGCCGCAGGTCAGCAGCGCGGCCATGAACTCGGCGGGGTAGTGAGCCTTGAAGTAGGCCGTCTGATACGAGACTGCTCCGTAGGCGGTCGAGTGCGACTTGTTGAAGCCGTAGCCGGCGAACTTCTTGATGAGTTCAAACAGGTCGATGGCGACCTGCTCGCCGACGCCGCGCTCGACCGCTCCTTTGACGTAGGCGTCGTAGTAGCCGGCGATGATCTTTTCTTTTTTCTTGCTGATCGCCTTGATGCACTTGTAGGCGTCGGCAAGCTCGATGCCG
>CAZILR010000678.1:1448-3557 GCA_964539995.1 uncultured Planctomyces sp. | reverse complement strand
GCGTAGTGCATCGCGTTGGTCGATGTGTTCGAGTGCAGAGGCCGACTGGCCAGACCCCAACCGGTCTCATGACGGACCATCAACTCCGCAGTCGCCAGATGGACGGCATCCCAGATTGCTTGCGAGCCGACGCCGCCGAGTAACTGCTTGATGGCGAGTTCGCACGCCGCCTCGGCCTTGCCTTCTCGCAGCAGCGCGAACAGCTCGCGAGTGGCACCCGGATCGGCCTTGTCTCCGGCCCAGCCCATCGGCAATTTGTCGAGGTGCTGATCCACGCGCGCCGTATTCGGCAACCAGAACCGATCGGGGTTCATGTACCCCAACTTAAAGAGATCCTGCACCACAAAGCGCAGCACCGGCTCGGCCTGTTGCCAGCCGATCGTCTCCAAAGCTCGGAAACAGTTGGCGACCGAAATCGCACCATGACCGCCCGCCTGACCATTGCGGCAACCGTAGAGCCAAAACTCTTCCATCGTCTGCCGAGCGCCTTGATTCCGAGCCAGCATCACCAGCGCTGGTTCCGCGCGGCTCAGGTCGGAGTTCTGCATCGCATCCCGAAACTCAGTGGCGGCATGCTCGGAGGATGGAAATGGTCCCTTCAAGACGGCCAACGACTGCCCCGGAAAATCTTCCACTCGCTTTTTGAAAGCATTCACAGCCCAGAACAACGGCAGGAGCCTTTCCTCCGGGCGCGCCTCCGAGCTGACGTGATGCACCGAGTGAATCTTGTAGACATCATGGTGCGAATGCTGTCTGCGGACGCAGGCAAAGAGCGCCGCCGCCAGGAATCTCCGATACGGCAGTCCGCGCCGCAGTTGATCAATGAAGACCTCAACGCACCGCTCGCGAGGCGTCTCTTCGATGAGCCGAACAAGCGGCTCGATCTCCGGACCGAACTGAACTCTGTCGGGAGGAGGTTCAGCACCGATGGCTGCCAATCCGCGCAGCCACGAGACATCCACCAAGCCCAACGATGCCGTGCCTGCAACAGTGCGAAGAAATCGCCTGCGTGTTGTCATGGTTTGGTCCTTTCCGGAAATCGTCACGGCTTCGCGGGACGTTCGGCAAGACACTCGATAGCCTCGATCGTGCTGTCAGCATGCGACTCCAAATCGAGCACCAACTCGCTGCCGGATTTACCCTCAGTGGCCATTGTATCCTATCATCGTTACGCGGCTAATCGGTGCCCGTCAGCGATCCGCCGTCGCGCCCAGGCAGACAACCGCTTGCATCTCTGACGCTGGTTGTCTGTGCGACCGCGCTTTACAAGCAGCGGCACAATCGCGCAAGCACCCAAGAGATTGGAATTCCGATGCAACACGACCAATCGAATCTTGCCCGTTTCATCACGATCGTCGGCTGCTGCTTGCTGGCGACGCTGGCTCATGATGCCAGACTCAAAGCCGAAGACAGGCCGGTCGCGATTGCCACCGCTCTGTCAGGGCACGTTCATCCGTCGATTTGCCGTACGAAAGATGGCACGCTGATCGTGGTCTACAAGGGGGCGAACGTGTTGATGCGAAGTCGCTCGGCGGATGGCGGGATGACGTGGGGGAAGCCGGAAGTGATTGCCACGTCGGCGAAACGTCCGGACGTCATCCGAGAGGTGAAGACGTTCGAGGTTTACCCCGGCACCGCCGACGTGCTTCCCGATGATCGAGTGCTCGTGACCTGGAACTACATCGCCGACGACAAGGCGAAGGACGGCTACTACGAGCGCGCGTTGCTCTACACGATCAGCACGGATCAGGGCCGAACCTGGAGCGAACAAGGTCTGATCGGCCCGGTCGATGGCAAGCACTTGGGCGCGGTTCGGCACAACGTGCTGCCGTGGAGTGACGGCCGTTGGCTGTTGCCGCTACGAGTGGGACCGCCTCGGTTGTTCGATCCTAAGACTGGCGAGTTGATGGTGTTTCCGCTGACTGGACCCGACAACAAGCAGCACTCGTTTCAGCAGATCGTCCGAACGCCGAAAGGGACACTGCTCGCGATGGGGCCGGTGATGCTGCGTTCGGTCGATCAGAGCCGCAGTTGGACGACCGTTGAGACCTTTCGAGCCGTCCCCGACATTGATACCGCCGAGGGACGTTATCTGACCGTGCTCGCGGA
>CAZILR010000678.1:0-1348 GCA_964539995.1 uncultured Planctomyces sp. | reverse complement strand
CCAAGTAGCCGACAAGTTCGTTCGACAGACAACGGATGAGAGGAACTCGCTCCATGAGATGCCTACTTCGGATGATCCCGGTCTTGATGGGTTCCCTCTTGATCGTCAGCGCGACCTGTTCGTTGGCGGAGGACGGCTTTCAATTCCCAGTTCAGTCGAACTTGCGAGCCGCTGTGGCCAAGGTCGATATCACTCCGCCTGCCGATACGCCGGTCGTCGGACATGTGCGGCCGACGAACGGAGTCCGCGATCCGATTCGGGCCGGCGTGTTGTTGCTGGCCAATGAGCACACTCAGGCGGCGATTGTCACGCTCGATCTGATCAGCGCCTCCAGCGAGATGGTCGCCGCGCTGCGGGATGTGATCGCTCAGAAAACCGAGATGCCTCACGAAAACATTCTGGTGGCCGCGTCGCACAATCATTCAGGACCGGGTTGGTCGCGCGAGTCGGCTTGGAGCCGCGAGATGGTCACCAAGATCGGCGCAGCGACCGCCAATGCGGTCAAAGAAATGCGGCCCGTGTCGGTCGGCTATGGCGAGGACCGCATCGACTTCAACATCAATCGCCGGAAAGTCATCGACGGCCGCGCGGTGGTGCGACTGAATCCCGATGGCCCGTGCGATCATCGCGTGAAGGTGCTCCGCTTCGATGACGGCCGGTCGCTGGAGCCGATGTCCGTCCTGATGCACGCGGTCTGCCATCCGTGCGTCTTTACTTGGGGCGACAAGCTCACACCGCCGCACCCGAACGGCTTCCCCAAGATCAGCGCCGACTTTCCCGGCGAGGCGCAGACGTTTGTCGAGACAGTCTACGGCTCGAAGACGCGCGCCATGTTCCTACAAGGTTGTGCCGGCGACATTCGGCCGAACCTGCCCGGTGAGCCGTATCGCTGCGGCGACGAAGCGGACATCAAGTGGACCGGCCGCAGTCTCGGCTGCGCCGTCGTACGCGCCACCGATCGCAGTGTTGTGCGCGAGGAACTGGCGAAGCGGAAAACGATCTATCCGCTCAAGTGCGCGAGCAGCGTCATTCAGCTCCCTGGCAAGAAAGAGACGCTGGCTTGCGAGATGCAGGCGCTGCGCATCGGCGGGTTTCTACTCCTGACAATCCCCGGTGAGCCGATGGTTGAGTACGGCTTGCAAATCGAGAAACGGATCGCCGACCGAGCCACCGTCATCGTCGTCGGCTACGCGAATGGACATCTCGGCTACATCTGCACGCACGAGTCGTACAAGTCCGGCGGCTACGAACCGAACATGTCCCCGCTGCTGCCCGAAGCCAAGGATTTGATTCTCGACGAAGCTGGCCGCCTCGCCGACAAAGTCTTGGCCGACGTGTTCGAGTCGTT
>CAZILR010000677.1:0-3567 GCA_964539995.1 uncultured Planctomyces sp. | reverse complement strand
AACCTTCAACGCTGAGTTGGTCTTCGGCGGATATGCGATCGACGCGAAGGACGACAAGTATCAAGACCTCGAAGGGATTGATGTCAAAGGAAAAGTCGTGATCGTGGTTCGCAAGACCCCTCGGCAGGCGGATGCTCACGGGCCGTTCGCGGCAGGGCATGGCGGTCAGTCACGGCACGCGGACCTGCGAGCGAAGATGAGCAACGCCTTCGGCAAGGGGGCGGCGGCGATCCTGTTCGTCAACGATGTTGCGTCCGGCAAGAAGGAAATCGAGCAGGCTAAGCAGCGAGCGAAGGATGCGGCTGAACCGGTCGTCGATGCCGCCGCCGCGCTGTTGGCTGCCGATGCGAACAACGCTGAAGCCGTGAAGACGGCTCGCGAAAAACTGGACGAGGCGGTCAAGAAGGTTCAGCAACAGCGAGACGCAGCGACGAAGGTCGAGACCGACGTGCTGATGAAGTTTGGATACGCTGGCTACAACCAAAACGCCGGTGGGCCGATTTTTCATGTGACGCAAGCCGCGCTCGATCAGGTGTTGCAGGGGGCGCTCAAGAAAACGCTCGCGGCGTTGGAGGCCGAGATCGACCAGGATCTCAAGCCGAGAACGGCCGTGCTCCCCGGCTGGAAGGCCGAAGGTCAGGCGTCGGTCGAACTCATCAAGACCGAGGTCAAGAATGTCGTCGCGGTCATCGAAGGGCAGGGGGAGTTGGCCGAGGAAACGGTCGTTATCGGAGCACACTACGACCACGTCGGTTTCGGCGGACAAAACTCGCTGGCTCCCGGAGTCAAAGACGTCCACAACGGAGCGGACGACAACGGATCAGGGACCGTGTCGCTGATCGAGTTGGCTCGGCGATTTGGCGCTCGCAAGGAACCGCTCAAGCGGCGGCTGGTGTTCATCGCGTTCACGGCGGAAGAAATGGGACTGATCGGCTCCGCCCGTTACTGCACCGAGCCGATTTATCCGCTCGACAAGACGGTCGCGATGATCAACATGGACATGGTCGGCCGACTGAAAGAGGAAAAGTTGATCGTCTACGGTACGGGGACATCGCCCCATTGGAAGGGACAACTCGAACGGCTGAACGGAGCGTCGAAGTTTGAACTGGTGATGAAGCCCGAAGGATTCGGCCCCAGCGATCAGTCGTCGTTCTACGCCAAGAAAATTCCGGTGCTGCACTTCTTCACCGGCACGCACAGCGACTACCACCGCCCCGGAGACGATTGGAATCTGATCAACTACGACGGCATGGCTCGCGTGGTCGACATGATCGAGCAAGTCACGCTGGAGACGGTGCAGTCTGCCGAGAAGCCGCAGTACGTCGAGGTCAAAGGCTCCGGCGATCAGGCTCAAATGCGCAGCGGCGGCAGTCGGCCGTATTTCGGCTCGATCCCCGACTTCGGCAACGAGACTCCCGGCTACGCGCTCTCCGGAGTGTCTCCCGGTAGCCCGGCCGACAAGGGTGGCTTGAAGGGGGGAGACGTGATCGTCGAATTCGCCAAGCAGAAGATCACCGGCCTGGATGACTTCGATCTGGCGCTGCGAAAGTTCAAGGCGGGTGAAGAGGTTGAGATCATCGTGCTCCGCAAGAGTGAGCGTGTGACGCTCAAGGTGACGCTCGGCCAACCCAAGTAGCCGCCGAAACTCTGGACAGGAGAGATTCGCGATGAATACGGCGCTCGAAATTGGATCGCTGATTACCAGCGATCATGCGATTCACCGGGGACGACCCATCGTCACAGGGACCGGCGTGACCGTCGCACGCATTGTCGGTCACTACCAGTTGGGGTTGTCACCCGAAGAGATCATCGACGAACTGCGGCATTTGTCGTTGGCTCAAGTGTATGCGGCATTGGCGTATTATCACGCCAATCGTGAAGCGATGGACGCGGAGATCGCGGCGACGGACGCTGAAGCCGAACGCTTGGAGGCGGAGCATCTCGCCAAGGCGGCTCCATGAAACTGCGGCTGTACATCGACGAAGATTCGATGAGTCATGCCTTGGTGGAGGCTTTGCGATCGCGCGGTGTCGATGTTCTGACACCGCTGGACGCCGGAACGATGGGATGGTCGGACGAAGAGCAGTTACAGTTTGCGTCCGAAGCGGGATGTGCGATCTTCTCCTGCAACGTGGGGGACTTCCTCGTCTTGCACACGAAGTGGCAGGAGACCGGTCGAAATCACGACGGAATCATTCTGGCTCAACAACAGCAATTCTCTGTTGGCGAACTGATGCGTCGGCTTTTGAGACTGATGGCAGGCAAAACGGCTGAGTCGATGCTCAACCAAGTCGAATTCCTCAGCGTTTGGTCGTGAGTCAGGCATGTGGTCGTCTCGTTTGTTCTGGCGGTTGTTCCTGACCTACGCCGCGTTGACGGTCGTGGCGGCGGTGGCGTTCGTCGTCATTTTTTTGAGCCGCCAGCGCGAGGCCATCGAAGCCGAAGTGCGACAGCGGTTGCGCGACGAAGCGTCGGTGTTGCGACTGCTGGCCGAACCGGTGTGGGAATCGTCGGAGGCTCCGGTCGAAGAATTGCGGGCGACGTGGCAGCCGAAGTTGGAGTCGCTCGGACGTGAGGTCGGTACTCGGCTGACACTAATCCGCGCGGAGGGAACCGTGCTGGCTGATTCGTCGGCTGATGCGAGGCAAATGGAAAATCACCGCGACCGTCCGGAAATCGAGCAAGCGTCTGAGGCGGAAGACGGCGTGGGCTTCGCGACACGATCGAGTCAGTCAGTTGGCGAGCCGTTCGAGTACTGTGCCGTAAGAGTTGGCTCGCGCGAGGAGCCGCGCGGGTTCGTGCGTGTCGCGTTGCCTTGGACTCCATTCGAGGCTCGATTGAATTCCGTCTCGCGGTTGGTGGCTGGCACGGCGGTGGTCGTCACGTTGCTGGCGCTCTTGGCGACCTATCTGCTGGAGCGACGTCTGGTCAGGCCGCTCGAACAATTGACTCAAGCGGCGCAAGCGATCGCGGCGGGCGAGGTCGGCCAGGAAGTGATCGTGCGGAATCGAGACGAGATCGGCTCGCTGGCCGTCGCCTTCAACACGATGAGCCGTGAGTTGGCTCTGCGACTCGAACAGCTTCGGGCCAATCGGATCGAGCGGGACGAGAACAGCGATCTGATGGAAACGGTACTCGGCTCGATGATCGAAGGGGTCGTCGTGATCGACTCGCGACAGCGGATTTTGTACGCGAATGCCGCGGCCGGGCCGCTGCTCGATTTGCCGACGGCTCAAGCGACGGGACGGTCGCTGTTCGAGGCGGCCCGGCATCCGCGCGTGCAAAAGGTAGTCGAAGCGGTGTTGTCCGGTCGCACGCCCGATCGAGTCGAGTACGAAGTCCCGCGCACGAACGCGATCGTCGCGTTGCTCGGCTCGCCGTTGCCGGGCGATCCGCCGCCGGGAGCGGTGCTCGTCTTGCATGACGTGACCGAGTTGCGGCGACTCGAAAATCTGCGACGGGAGTTCGTGTCGAACGTCTCACACGAATTGAAGACGCCGTTGACGACGATCCAGGCTTACACGGAAACGCTGCTCGATGGCGCGATCAGCGATCCAAACAACAACC
>CAZILR010000676.1:0-3568 GCA_964539995.1 uncultured Planctomyces sp. | reverse complement strand
GAACGCCCGCTGTTCGAGCAGGGCGTAACTTTGGGCGGCTCGATACAGCGTCAACGCACCGCGTGAGCTGATGACCAGCGACAGTTCCGGATGCGTTCGCGTGGCTTGGACGATCTTCAACAGGTACTCGTTGATCGAGTCATCGACTCGCACGTCGCGGACCGCCTGCTGCAACTCGGCGAGGTGTTCGAGCGTCATGGCCGGCTGCAACGCATCAACCGGCTCGCCGCTGCGATGGCTGGTGAGGATCTCTTTTTCAACCGCGAGTTCGGGATATCCGATGTCGATGCAGAGCATAAACCGATCGAGTTGGTTTTCCGGCAGCGCGAATGTTCCCTCGAACTCGAACGGGTTCTGCGTCGCCAGCACGAAGAACGGTCGCTTGAGCGAGTAGGTGTGCCCTTCGATCGAGACTTGCAGCTCGTTCATCGCTTCAAGCAACGCCGACTGTGTGCGAGGCGTCGTGCGGTTGATTTCGTCGATCAGCAAAATGTGCGAGAAGATTGGCCCGTGCCGAAACTCGAATTCGCCTCGATTCGGCAGGTACACGCTGCTGCCAAGGATGTCGCTGGGGAGCATGTCAGGCGTGCATTGCAGCCGCTTGAAATCACAGTTGAGGCTCTTGGCCAGCGCCTTCGCCAGCGAGGTCTTGCCGACACCCGGAGCATCCTCGATCAGAATGTGCCCTTCCGCCAGCAGCGCCACAATGGCGAGGTGCACCGGCTCCGGCTTGCCCAGCAACGCCTTCGAGACGTTTGCTTCCAGGGCTTTGATCCACGCGAAATGTTCTTGCGACACAGGTGCTTCCGAAATCAGGGATGAGACAGCGACAATGAGGGCGGGAGGATAAAGAGTTGGCGGTCAGACGGCATCTGTCCGCGATCCGGAGAACACGGATGACCTTGACGGACTGACCTTCGCCGCATCCCATAATGCGGCATCGGGGCGCACCCAGCGTTGGGCGGCCGGCGAACGCGACATCGCACGAATCGAATTGCTCCATGCCGATCAAATTCTCGTGTCCCGAATGTCAAAAAACATTGAAGGTCGAAGAGCGGTTGATCGGCAAACGAGTCCACTGCCCGGGCTGCCAAGCGGCGATCACGATTCCATCGGCCGACGGTGCTCCCACGAAAAAGCCGGCTCCGAAGAAACCCATCGAGCCGGAGGCGGACGACGAATTCAACTTTGACGATGACGAGAGCGACTCGTACGGATTCACACCGCCGAAGAAGGCCGCGTCCAACGACGAGGAGTATCGGCCACAACTGAGGAAGCCGAAGAAGGCTCCGGCCATTCCTACCCGCAGCATCGAGCGATCGCCGCGACCCTCTGCGTCGGACAGCGGCGGATCGCGGCGTCCTCTGCATTGGCTGCTGGCTCTGGCACTGGTGCCGTTAGCGTTGTCGATGTTCTGGAAAGATGACTCAACATTTGCGGAGCGGCTGGAGAAAACCATCGTCGCTCATCCAGAGGTCGCACCACAGTTGCAACAGCTTCCAGCCACGGCGGACCTCCATGCTTTGTTCGACATCCTTCCGGGTCACAAGCTGGAAGGGGCTCACCTGTCACGCCACTCGTGGATGCACTGGCTGTATGCACTGCTGAGTGTCGCCGGATTTCTCGCGTTTCTGACGCTGCTGTTCCCTGATGGGTCTGTGTCGCCAAAGCGATTGCTGGTCACGGGGCTTGTGACCGGAACGGTCGGCATCCTGTTGTTGCTGGGATTTCAGTGGGTTGCGGCGTTCACTCAAGGCTTCAATGTGCGCGGCCGGGGCATCATCGTCGTGTTGTTTTACGTCGTGAAGTTCATCGGATTCTCGTACCGCTGTGCCTTGGAAGACGGGAACGGCTTCGGCCTGAGCTTCATGGGGTTCACCCTTGGAGTCGGGCTCTGCGAAGAAGTCTGCAAGGCTTTGCCAATCGCCATCTATTTGAACTCGACCCGCAATGCCACATGGAAAGGAGCTTGCCTGGTGGGCCTGGCGAGCGGCATCGGATTCGGCGTCAGCGAAGGGCTCACCTACTCGTCGGATTACTACAACGGCATCTCCGGATTCTCGATCTATCTGGTCCGCTTCGTCTCGTGTGTCGCCCTGCACGCTCTGTGGTCCGGCTGCGTCGCTCAGTTGATGGTCCGCAATCAAGACCATCTCAGCCTCGATTGGGAATCGGTGTTCGGGTTTGTCGTCTACTACCTCTCCATCGCAATGGTCCTGCACGGTTTGTACGACACACTCTTGAAACAGGAGCACAACCTGTGGGCGTTGGGAATCGCGGCCGCCAGCTTCGGTTGGTTCGTCGTGATGGTCTCGCGCCAGGATGACGAGGAATAACCGATCCCACGCTGTGAGTTGCTGTCAGCCGGACTTCTGTCGTGAGCGCTCTATGACCGCGAGTACTCCCAACAACAAGCCAACGATCGCTGCTGTACTCGCGCCCGTCGCCAATTTGTGAGACGAGACGATGACCATCGCCAACACTCCGCTCAGCAGCGTCAGATTCAGCCAAGTCACGACTCCGAGGCCACCTGGCAGAAAACGGCGAGCGGCTCCGACTTTGCCTCGGAATTCATTGAGGGTCACCGCGAGCACGACCAGCACACCGACGATCAAACCTTGAAATTCATCCGGCTGCGTTTTGACCGTCTTGGCGACCGAGTCGATGACGACTCGCAGGAACAACGCGCCCAGCGCGATGCCCGGAATCGTGCCGATGCCGCCAGCAAGACTGCATCCGCCAACCACACTGGCCGCGATCGCGTTCAGCTCATAGCCAATACCGATCGACGCGGGGTTCGCGACGCCGACAAAGCTCGTGTAGAGAATTCCGGTCACCGCCGCCGTCATCGAGCCAAAACAATACGCCAACCACTTCAGCCGCTCGGTGCGAATGCCGCTCAGCCGAGCCGCAGTTTCGTTGCCCCCCATCGCGTAGAGGTGCCGGCCAGTAATCGTCTTACTCAGCAAAAGCCACGTTGCCGCCGCCAACACAACGAAGATCGCCAGCGGCACCCACCAGTCCTTGCCGAGCATTCCGAACAGTTTGTCGTAGACGTAAATCTGCGTGTTCGGCTTGCCGGAGACCGCGCGCGTCACGTCTTGCATCAGCACGCGAGCTAGGCTTCTCAGCCCAACCAGCGACGCCAATGTTGCCACAAACGGCGGCAAACGAATCACCGTGACCAGCCAAGCGTGCAAGCTGCCGATCAGAAACGCCGAGGCCATCGTTCCGACGAACGCAACCGCCAACACCCACACCGGCAGATCGTTCGTCAGCGGAGTTCCTCGTGCATCCACCGGAGCCAGGCAGTAAATCAACGACGCACAAATCGTCCCGCTGAAGGCGATCACCGAACCAGCCGAGAGGTCGATACCGCCCGAAATGATGACGACCGATGCTCCCAACGCGAGGATGCCAAGCAACGCCGTCTGCCGCAGAATCTCGGTCGCGTTGTACCACGGCTTGTGGTAGTAGGCGTGCTTGTCGTCCAGCCACATCGTCAGCAACACGACCACAACGACCGCGACCAGCAACGACAGCTCCGTCCGATGCTGTCGCAGGAATC
>CAZILR010000675.1:0-3588 GCA_964539995.1 uncultured Planctomyces sp. | reverse complement strand
CACCCAACGCGAGGTTGGTTGGGCAGGCTCGTGTTCGGCTTCTTGCGGCCGATGATCGCCGACCGCGCCATGTTTCGCGAACGGCCGTTTCCGGGAATGCTGTTTTTCCTCTGGACGTACCCGTTCACTCCGGCGGGCAAGGTCGTGATGACCGCTTTGTCGGTCTCGGCCTTGGCAGGAGCGATCACGGAGGAGATGCCGATCTATCAGATTCCGGTCACGCTGGGTGTGCTGGTGCTGGTCGCGTCGGGTGTTGGTTCGGTGCTGCGTTGGATGAGCGTGTCGATCAGCGGCGATTGGCCCGACCGCGTGACGGCGGGACAAACGGTACGCGGCGAGTTCGCCGTCTCGAATGAGGGGCGTTGGCCGCTGCTCGATGTGTCGCTGGCGATCTTCAAATTGCCAGCCGCATGGGACTCGGTTCGAGAAGAAAAGATGGTGCCGACGCTGCCGGCAGGAGAAACCGCCAAGCTACCGATCCGAGTCATCCCACGGCGGCGAGGAAGGTACTTGCTACCGAACGTCCGCGCGTTCTCGACGTTTCCGTTCAACTTGTTTCGGAATCAGCTCGGTCGCAAAGAGTCTCGGCCAATCTTGGTGTTGCCTCGGTTCGAGCCGTTGCAGCGGATCAATCTGGATGTCGGGAATCGCTATCAGCCGGGCGGAATCACGCTCACGTCACACATCGGCGAGTCACCCGAATACATCGGCAACCGCGAGTACTTGCTGGGTGACTCGCCGCGGCACATTGATTTCAAATCGTTGGATCGGCTTGCGAAACCTGTCGTGCGTGAATATCAGGAAGAGTATTTCCATCGGCTGGGTTTGGTGTTGGACACGTTTGTCCCGCGCGATTTGCGGTCGCTGAATTGGTTGCCTCACGAGTGGCTGCGGCGGCGCAACGAACGCGGACTCGAAGCGGCGGTGAGCCTGACCGCATCCGTCGCGGACGTCTTCTCACGCGGTGAGTACGTCTTGGACGTCTTCGCCGCCGGGCCGGAATTGCATGTCTTCCGTACTGGCCGCAGCACAACGCCGATCGAGGCGGTGCTGGAAATCCTCGCGGACGTACCGCCGTGCCGCCAGAGCCCGTTCGATCAAATGACCGCTGCGCTCTCCACGGAGTTGCCGCAGATCTCGGCGATCGTCTGCATCTTCCTGGATTGGGACGAACCGCGCCAGCGACTGGTGCAAGCCGCGCTCGACAATGGCTGCCGAGTCAAAGTGGTGGTCATTCAACGCCATTTCCAGCCGTTGCCAGAGTTGGACCGTGCCGGCGTCGAAGTCCTGCGGTTCACGGCAGAGCAAATCGAGACCGGCATCGGTGAAATGTAGGTCAGCCTTTCCAGGCTGACCCGATCAACGATCAGCGTGATTTTGCCAACACGGTCAGGCTGGAAAGCCCGACCTACGTTTCGCACACTTTCCGCCACGACGTGCGGCGTTTAGAACTCGCATCGAACCCGTCACGTTCAATTCACTCTTTCAACTTGGAGAAACCTCATGAGCGCTCCCATTCAATCACGGCGCGACTTTTTGCAAACCTCGACCACGGCAGCTCTGTCCGCGGCAGCAGTCGCTCAACTCAGTCTGACGTCCGGCGTGTACGCGGCGGGTGATGACGTCATCAAGGTAGGGCTCGTCGGCTGCGGCGGTCGCGGCACCGGTGCGGCGGGACAAGCTCTCAGCACCGAGGGGAACGTCAAGCTGGTTGCGATGGGCGACGCCTTCGCCGATTCGCTCAACGGCAGCTTGAGCAATCTCATAAGGGGACTCGAGGGCCGCGTGGCGGTTGACGACGACCACAAGTTCGTCGGCTTCGACGCCTACAAGCAGGTCATCGACAGCGGTGTCGATCTGGTGATCCTCGCCACGCCGCCAGGCTTCCGTCCGACGCACTTTGAATACGCCGTGTCGAAAGGCAAAAACGTCTTCATGGAAAAGCCCGTCGCCGTCGATGGGCCGGGTGTCCGCAAGGTGCTCGAAGCGGTGAAGGTCGCCAAAGAGAAAAACCTGAAGGTCGGCGTCGGACTGCAACGACACCACCAGGACGGCTATCTCGAAACGCTCAAGCGGATCCACGATGGAGCGATTGGAGACGTGCTCGCCATGCGTGTCTACTGGAACAACCCCGGCGTGTGGGAACCACGCATCTCTCACGAGCAGGCGAAGTCGGAAATGGAGTACCAGATGAAGAACTGGTACTACTACTTGTGGCTCTGCGGCGATCACATTTGTGAGCAGCACATTCACAACCTCGATGTGGGCAACTGGGTCAAGCAGGGCCATCCGGTGATGGCTCGCGGCATGGGTGGTCGACAGGTGCGCGTCGATAAGCGGTACGGCGAAATCTACGACCACTTCGCCGTCGAGTACCAATACGCGGACGGCTCGTGGATGTTCAGCCAATGCCGCCATCAGCCGAACGTCTGGAACAGCGTCAGCGAGTACGCTCACGGGACGAAGGGCAATAGCGACGTCAGCGGCAACTCGATCACAAGTGGCAGCGATAAGTGGCGGTTCCGTCGCGATTCCTCGGTCAAACGCTCCGACCCCTATCAAGTCGAGCACGATGATCTGTTCCGAGCGATTCGCAACAACACGCCGTACAACGAGGGTGAGAACGGTGCGAACAGCTCATTGACCGCCGTCCTCGGCCGCATGGTCGTGTACTCCGGCAAGGAGGTGACTTGGGAAGAGGCGCTCAACTCGAACATCGACACGATGCCGAAGAATCTGTCGTGGGATGCCGATCCGCCAACCAAGCCGAACAGCAACTTCGAGTATCAAATTCCGACGCCAGGAATCACGAAGGCCGTGTGATCTTCAAGCGTGATTTCGGGCCTGGATTCCGCATCGCCCGGCTTCGACGAGAAGCCGGGCTTTTTCATGCCGACGGGTGGAGTCCAGTCTGATCTCCGCTTGGAAGTGGTACAACGTCAAGAGTTCAGAGCAAGGGGTTTCGACCGATTGCCTCTCCCGGCTATAGTGCCACCGGCCTGAAAATGAGGCCGAAGTTTTCATCCGTCAGGAAAAAGTCATGAGCCGCACGAAACAGGCCACTGTGGTCCAGCCGAAATATCATCCCGCCGCCCGCGAGTTCGTAAATCATGCGCTGAGTGTGGCTCAGAAAAAATTCGTGAAGTCCCCCGATGTCGCGCATGTTTCCGGGCGGCAACTGCTGGAAGGAATTCGTGAACTCGCCGTGAAGGAGTTCGGCATGATGTCAATCCCGGTGTTTCGGCATTGGGGCGTCACGACGACCGAGGACTTCGGCCGCATCGTTTGGGATCTGATCGAACGCGGCGACATGACCAAGACGGAACGCGATCAGCTCAGCGACTTCAGCGGCGTGTACGACTTTGAGGAGGCGTTCGATCGCGGTTACGAAATCGACACGTCTGCCGCATTCCGACGCTGAATCGCAGGCTCTTCGTGATTGCTCCTCGCTTGGAGGTTCTCGTGGTGCGAACGGACTCGCCGGACACGGCTTCATTTCACACGGTGCCGCATGTCCGACGATGGTTTGTGCTGGCGGCCAGCTTGGCGGGAGTGTGGGTAATCGGACTGGGAATGCTATCGTTTTTG
>CAZILR010000674.1:0-3592 GCA_964539995.1 uncultured Planctomyces sp. | reverse complement strand
AACGGCTGCAAAACGTCGTCCTGCAAGACGCTCGCGTTTACGGCCGAGCACTCGCGAACAGCGAGATCGAACAACTTAACCGCACTCCGCAAGCCGTCGAACTGCTCGCGAAGCCGGCCGACAAGCGGACGCCGCAGGAACTCAACGAACTGTTCGACTGGTGGCTGGTCACGCTCGACAAGCCGTATCAAGAGTTGAACGCACAAATCGCGACCGCTCAGCAAGAGGACGTTGCGATCAAGTCGCGCGGCACGATCGCACATGTGATGAACGAGAAGTCGGAAGAGGCGATGGCCTACATCCTCTTCCGTGGTGAGTACGACAAACGTCGCGATCCGGTGAAGCCGGCGACTCCCGCCGCGCTTCCCGCATTCCCGACGGAGGCTCCGAAGAATCGGATCGGGTTTGCACAATGGCTGTTGCGTCCGGAGCACCCGCTGACCACGCGAGTCACCGTCAATCGCTTCTGGCAGGAAGTCTTCGGCAGTGGCCTCGTGAAGACGGCCGGAGACTTCGGAATCACCGGTGAGTTGCCGTCGCATCCGGAGTTGCTCGATTGGCTGGCGGTCGAGTTCCGCGAGTCTGGCTGGGACATGAAGAAGTTTTTCAAGCTCGTTTTGATGTCGAACACCTACCGACAGTCGGCGGTCGTCACGCGTGACAAATTGGAAAAAGACCCCCAGAACCGGCTGCTCTCGCGTGGCCCGCGGTTCCGCATGGATGCCGAGATGATCCGCGACTACTCACTGGCCGCGAGTGGCTTGCTAGTGCCGAAGCTCGGCGGGCCGAGCGTCAAGCCATATCAACCCGACGGCGTCTGGGAAGCAGTCGCGATGATCGGCAGCAACACGCGCGACTACAAACGAGACACCGGCGAGAGTCTGTATCGCCGGAGCCTCTACACGTTCATCAAACGCGCGGCCCCGCCAGCGTCGATGGAAATCTTCAACGCAACGGCTCGCGAAACCTGTATCGTCCGCCGCGACCGCACGAACACTCCACTGCAAGCGCTCGTGACTTTGAACGACGTGCAGCACGTCGAGGCGGCGCGAAACCTCGCGCAGGTCGTGCTCAAGACCGGCGGCGAATCGTTTGAATCGCGAGCGGATTTGCTGGCGAAGCGACTGCTCGCTCGGCCGTTCCGGTCTGATGAGCTGGCCGTCGTGAAGTCGTCATTCCAGGAACTCACTGCGTACTACCAAACTCACGGCGACGATGCGAAGCAGCTCATCTCGTTCGGCGAATCCAAGCCAGATGCGGGACTCGAACCTGCGACGCTGGCCGCATGGACCATGCTGACGAACGAAGTGCTGAACCTCGACGAAGTTTTGAACAAGTAATAGCGCTTACACGTTTGCTTCACTATGACTCGGAAGCATTACTAGACACCCTGGGAACAACGGAGATTAAGCAATGGCACAAAGAACGAAGCAGCCTAAAGACCATAAGCCGCCACATTACGTCGGCACATGCTACGATGGGGATGATGATGATCACAGTATCTACAAGATCACGGAAGCCATTGTGACGCACGCCACGATCATGGTGACTTGGAAGGAAGGAAATAGTATCGGTTCGATGAAAGTGACATCATCGAATGGCCGCGAATACAGCGGAAAGTATCAGTACAAAGACGACCCTTCACCCAAGACGACGGAACTCGAACGGTCGGACACCAAAGACGGCGTTGTTGTTTTGAAAGGGAAGTGGCGGGACATGAACATTGAAAACTGGAGTGGCTACTGGACTTTCAATCTCACGCCGAGTGCCTAGTTTGCAAGTACAAACCACGAACATTTCAGAGGCGATCATGGATCTTCTTCAGGAATACCAACGCAACGTCACTCGCCGTTACTTCTTCTCGCAGGGATCGCACGCGCTCGGCTGGGCGTCGCTCGCGTCGCTGATGGGGCGAGCACCCGGAATCGCCGGCGCGGCCGAAGCCAACAACTCAGCGTCGTTGCCGAAGACGAATCTGCAACACTTCGTCGGCAAGGCCAAGCACGTCATTTATCTGCACATGGTCGGCGGGCCGCCGCAGATGGACCTGTTTGACTACAAACCGGTGATGAATGACTGGTACGACAAAGACCTGCCGGAGTCCGTTCGCAAAGGACAACGGCTGACAACGATGACGAGCGGACAGGCTCGTTTCCCGATCGCGCCGTCGATGTTCAAGTTTCAGCAGCACGGCGAGTGCGGCATGTGGTTGTCGGAACTGCTGCCGTGGAAGGCCAAGATGGTCGATGACATGGTCTTCATCCGCTCGATGAACACCGAGGCGATCAACCACGAGCCGGCGATCAGCTTCATCCAAACCGGCAACCAAATCACCGGTCGGCCGTGTCTCGGCGCGTGGGCCAGCTACGGACTCGGCTCGCTGAACGAAGACCTGCCGGCCTTCGTGGTCATGGTCGCGAAGCCTACGAACACCGAGCAGGTGCAAGCGATCTCCGCACGACTCTGGCAAGCGGGCTACCTGCCGGGCGAGCACGCGGCGACAAGTTTTCGTTCCGCAGGCGATCCGATCCTCTACATCAACAATCCTCCGGGTGTGCCGACCGAGATTCGACGCAAGACGCTCGACGGACTGAAGCAACTCAACGAACTCAACCTGCAACAGCTCGGCGACCCGGAGACTCGGACACGGATCGAAAACTACGAACTCGCGTTTCGAATGCAGGCGAGCGTCCCGGAGTTGACGAACCTGGCCAGCGAATCGGAAGCGACTTTGAAGATGTACGGCGACGAGGTTCTCAAGCCTGGCACGTTCGCCAATACCGTGCTGACGGCGCGACGACTTGTCGAGCGTGGCACGCGGTTCGTGCAGGTCTACATCAACAACTGGGACACACACGGCAACGTCGCCGGCCGCTTGCCGTCGCAATGCCGCGACGTCGATCAGCCCTGCCACGCACTGATTCAAGACCTCAAGCAGCGCGGGATGTTCGACGACACGCTGGTCATCTGGGGCGGCGAGTTCGGCCGCACGATTTACTCGCAAGGGGGCCTGTCGAAGCAGAACTACGGCCGTGATCACCACCCGCGCTGCTTCACCTGGTGGATGGCCGGCGGCGGCACGAAAGGTGGCACGATCTACGGCGAGACCGACGATTTCTCGTACAACATCGTCAAAGACCCGGTCCCGATTCGCGATTTCCACGCCACGATTCTGCATCTGCTCGGCTTCGACCACGAGCGATTTTCCTACAAGTATCAGGGGCTCGATCAACGACTGACCGGCGTGGAGCCATGCCGAGTCGTGAAGGAGCTTTTGGCCTAAGTCGCAGGGCTTCAAGCGTGTGGTTGATGGCGGGTATTTCCAGAGGCGAGTATCCTTCCGTCGCATTTCGCCTTCACTTCTGGAGCACACGTCATGACCACTCCGCTGCAATCGCTCATTGCTTCCGGCACGAAACTTTGGCTCGACAGCATCGACCCGGATTTAGTGCGATTGAACCGCCAACAAGGAGCGACGGGGGCGACTTCGAATCCGATCATCGTCTCGGATCTCATCAAGACGGGACGGTTTGACGATCGGCTGGCGGTGCTGATGAAGCAAGGTCTGGATGATGAAGCGGTCGCGTGGCAA